>NZ_JACBXX010000213.1 GCF_013415245.1 Streptococcus danieliae
CTTGAATACGGTTGTGATAAGCAGAAAGTTGTTTATTTTTGAGAGCTGATTTTAATTCATTAATTTGATCTTGTGTGAATTCCATAATATCTATTATAATTCAGATTTTGATTTTTGTTAAGTATAAGAAATGCTTCGATCCCAGCAGCCAGACCACTGGCAGGCCCAGATCTTGGTAAGCCCGACTCCGCCGCTCATAGTCTTGAGGGCTCAGAGGGCTGCATTGAATCTCCAGGGCTAAATTCTGCGACAAGAGTAGGTCTGAAACCACACTCCCCTTGGCCTGCCCCACTTCAAGAGCAACCGCTTCATGAACCTGGGCCCAGTCGAACAGATCCGCCTTGAGGTTGAGGTGCTCGGCTCCCTCATTCAAAACCGCTCCTTCACAAGCCTGGCCCACTTGATGGGCAAAATGAGGCCGAACCCATTGGCCTGATTTCAAGATAAGCTCCTGTTTACAGAACGGACAAAAAAAGGCCCCTCCTTGTGGGAGAGGACCTGTCAGTAGATGATGCAACTGCCCCTTGGCATCCATGGCTTGAAACATCGCTTTTCCTCCTCACTTCCTTATTCGGATTTAGGAGAATAATTTTTCACTTTTTGATTCATCAACACGCAAAAAGGGAACCATGAGGAAAACCAACAACAAGAGACCAACCATAACCCAGGACATGAGTTCATAACCCGAGCTATCGATCAGCCAGCCAGCCCAGGTTTGAACCACGATCGACAGTAGGCTTTTGGCAGTCTGAATCAAGGCCATCCCGGTCATGACAAAGCGCGGACCAACCAAGGTGTTGACCAATTTCAAGGTCAACATAATCAGGGTCATATTAGCCGCATGCTTGGCTAGGAGAGTTCCAAAAATCTTAAAGCCTAGCGGACTGGCCAAGCCAAAGAAAACAAACTGGAGGGTCATGAAAAAGAGTGGGAACAAGATCAGGATCTTGCTGGGATAGCGATCCATAAAGAGGTAGGAGTAGAAAATCAAGGGAGCCTCGCAAATAACCGCTAAGGAAACAATGGTCGACGCTTGACTAACCGTCAAACCACTGGCCTCCAGCATGGCCGGAATATATGTGTGTCCGACATTGGCAACGCCAGAAAAGAGGGCAATAATAACCAAGGCTAAGAGATAAGGCTTATTCTTGAGCACATCATTCAAAAAGGACTCTTCCTGCTTTTGCTTAGCCGGCATGTCTTCCTTCTCAATCGGTAACCCCAAAACTCCTAAAATCGACAGGAACAAGGTTCCCAGGAAAGCCACATAAATCGCTTGCGGATGGATCACCTGGTAGAGCACCCCTGCCATCTGGGTTCCAGTCGCATAACCAATGGTTCCCCAAACACGAATCGAGCCATACTTATAGGGCGATTTGGCAGCCAGGAGGTCCATGACCGGATTGATACCATTAATCATCATAATAGCCAAGCTGTAGCCCAAAACCAAGCCCCAGAGCTGATTGGACAGGAGGAAGATCACACCCCCCGCCAAGGCCAAGCCCAGACCCACTACCGTCACCGGTTTAATCCCTAACCGGTCATTTAAATACCCCATCACTGGCTGGGATAAGACAGAGGTAAAAAAGGATACCGAGACCACAAGCGACACCTGACTAGCCGAGTAGCCCAAATCCAACATATAAATGGACAGGATGGCTGAGAACAAGGCCCAGGACAGGTAGAAAAAGGTGTACATTAAAAAATAACGAAAATAAAGTGAGGCGGAACGCTGCACCAGTAACTCCTTTCTAGGATAAACAAAAATGAGGGGAGAGGGGCCCAAAGGACATTTCCATCCCTTTAGGACCCCACTCCCATCTAGTGAAAATTTACAATCAAGATTCTATCAGGTTATTTCTTTCCTTTAGCAGACTGCTTCTTGGTCTTACCTGTTCCAGTTTTGCTGAGGAGAAGGCGAACCAAGAGGAGAATCAAGGCTAGAAGCAGTAAAATCGGAATCAACAAGAGCCATTGGTAGTTGGCAAAAACATCGGCTAGCCAGCTCTTCTTGCCGATCTGACCGTTAGCCACATCATCTGCTTTTTGAGCGGACGCAAAGAAGGACTTATCTTCTGTTACCTTATAAGAGACATCCAGCTGTTGGTTAATGGGCTTTAGACCATTTTCAACAACCAGTTTTCCATCTGTCACAGATAGTTTTGCGTTCGTTCCTTTTTTCAGGGTAGCGTAGACATCTTGGTCAACCTTGTATTTTTGCCCGTCAACTTCGACTAGGCCCTTCTCCAAGACTTTTTTGTATTCATAGTCTTTAAAGGCTTTTTCCAAAAGCGCATTTCCAAATGGGTGGCGGTAGTATTCGCCATCTTGGTCAGCCCAGTCACCACCCCCCATAATCAACTCGACAAACCGTTGCCCGTCACGTTCACCGGTTGCAATATAGTTAAAGGCACCAGCTGGACTAGATCCTGTTTTCAGACCGTCTACCCCCTTCATTCCATAAAGGGCTCCCTCAACTGAGTAGTTGTAGGTTTCAAAGATCTCTTCATAAGGAGTTCCTTTTTTCACCGTCACCACTGGATCTTTGGTATAGTTCAAAATATCTGGGTACTTGTTGACGAAGTTAACCCCCAGAATGGCCATATCACGCGCCGTTGTTTGGTTTTCCTTGGTAATGTCATAACGTTGCGGTGTGTAGTAACCACTAAAGGCCTGAGCTGCAGCCCCACTGGCATTGTACCACTTGGTATTGGTCATGCCCATTTGCTGAGAAGTGGCATTCATCTTATCTAAGAAAGCATCACTGTCACCGTTGGATAGATAGTCAGCCAACATAACGGTGGTTACATTGGATGAAGGAATCGCCGTCATGGTGATCAATTCATCAATGGTGTAATCCACACCGGCAACAATTTTGTTATTGGAAATAGCGTAGAGTCCTGCAATGGTCTGCTCACGAGGAGTTGCCGTGATCACGTCATCTTTGGAAATTTCCCCCTTCTCCAAAGCCTCAAAGACCAAGTAGAGGGTCATCAATTTACTCATGCTGGCTGGGTCACGTGGTGCATCCGCATTGTCTTCCCAAACCACATCCCCTGTCTTGGCATCGACAATAATCGAGGACTTGGGACGGTTAATCTCCAATACCTCTGGATACATTTCCCGGGTGATGTCCATCAACTCATCTGCTGATGCTACTACCGGTGCCATTGCCAAGGCAGCAGCCATTAACAGAACTCCTAGTTTTTTCATCATCTATCTCCTTCTTTTCAATACTTTCTATTCTATCATACTTTCCGCCAGCTTCCTAGGGGAGAACCTTTTGAAAAAAGCGTTCCTGCTTGGACTTATCAGCTTTTCTTTCTTTTATTTAGAATAAATCCAAAAAATTTTCAAAAAGGCTTACATTTTTGCTAAAGTATGATACACTAAAATAAATAAACTTAAAAGGAACACAACATGCCGCAGAAACGTGCCCGTTCTCAAGAAGTGATTGAGCAGCGCTACCAGGATATCCTCAATGCCGCACGCAAGTTATTTCTGGTTAAATCCTATGATCAGATCTCCTTGGTCAGCCTTGCCAAACAACTAGACATTTCCAGACCTTCCTTCTACACCTACTTCCCATCCAAGGATGCTCTCTTTCTCCACCTGCTAAAAGAAGAAGGCTTGGATTTCGCAGTGGAAATGCAGAACCACTTTAAAAGCCCTTTATTATTGGAAGATTTTTGCAAGGACTTAATCGAACTGGTCCTGAACAAACCCCTATTTATGAAACTTCTTTCCGTGCCTTTCACCAATTTTCATTGTAGCCAAACAGATGAGGATCTCCTGCAATTTCGAGCAGAAGTTAAACCTTTTTTTAAAACCCTGTTTCAAATCTTCAAACAGCAATTCCCAGAGACCCCAGACTCCGAAATCTGGAGCGCCATCCGCAAGTATTACCTACTGATTTCAACCATCGCCAACTACGATTTCTTCGCCCAGATCCAAGTCGAAGAAAAACTGGACTTCTTTGGCAGCGACTCCCCCTCCAGCCCAGCCCAGTTTTACTCGGACATGCTCTACAAACTCTATCAGAATTATAGGTGAGGGATGCCGAGACTGAAATGGCTAAAGTAAAACCACACTGTGAGACCCAAGCTTGAAAACAATCAAGACGGATTCTTACAGTGTGGTTTTTGAATTTTTCGACTAGTCAATTGGCTCAATCTTTCTATTCCAACCCTACTAATTCGCGCTGCTTACGATTGGCTTCGTCCGCAACAAATTTAAAAACGGTTTTGTTTTCCTTGATAGTGCCTTCTTTGCCTAGACGACTAAAACTGCCACCGCACTTTTGTAAAATAGCTTCAGCATCAAGCTGGCGTTGTGTTTTTTCAGTCATTGAGTTTTTCCTCCAATTGTTTTCTAGTATACTCTGCTGGTAAAATCAAGTCAATATTGTCGACATTGAAATGGATAGGGAATGCTGAAGTTATAATCGCTTTCAATAATCTTCTTAAAGTCAAGCAGATGAGTAAATCTGTCTGGATTCTCTCGAATCGTATATAATAGAGACTAAGAATTTCCGTAATAACGGTAAAAATTATTTGGCTCTCTATGATTCTGTGCTATCACAGAATCAACCTGACTCTTATAATAGTTATTATCTATCAGAATAACCTTCTCTTTTGCTCTGGTAATTAATACATAGTGATTATTATTTGTATCTCTGTTAGTTAAGTTGTAGTCTTTTCCAAAACCGATCACTTGATCAAACTCCAAACCTTTGGCCGCAAATATTGTCATTATTTTATATTTATTATTAGATGGTATAAAAGCTACACTAAACCTCTGGTTTGATAATGTTTCTTTTAATTGACTAATATCACTTTCTGAAAAAATAACTTCTAAATAGTTTGAAAATGATTGAATTATTTCTGAAAAGTTCAGGTCATCAAAAATTTCTCCTTCTTTAGCAGGGAAGATGCTTTTCATTTGGTCCAGTACATTCTGAAATTTTTCAATTTCACTTCTCTTCAGCTCTAAATGATACTCTTCAACCAAATCAAAAATAGTAAAATTATCATCATAAAAATACCTTGCCAATACTCTCAAATACTGTGTGTTTTGACTTTGATTTTGATCTATAGGGGTAATCGGAATATATTCGAAATCAAAACCTTCATTCCTTAATTTATCTTTATAGACTAAGGCTTCATTGTTCTTTTTAACTATTATTGTAATTCCCTTATCTAAATCAATTAATTTCGTTTTAAGTAATTCCCCTAGAGAATGTATCCCAAGATTGACGATAACAACATGTTCATCTAAGTCTTTAGAGACTACAGGTAGAGATTCAGGATCATGTATGACCATTGCATAATTAACTATCTCAGGATGAGACCTGAAGTTGTGCCATAAATATTTTTGTTCCATTTTTTGTGGAATCTTATTAAAAATATCTTCACTAGCACCTCTCCATAGATAAATTGCCTGTTTCGTATCACCAACAATAAAAATATCTATCCCTAGACTACTATTAAGAAACATAAATAAATCATTCATTTTCAAATCCGAATCTTGATATTCATCTATAAAAATCATTTTATATTTTGAAGCCAGGTATTCTCTACATGCTTCAAAAATTTTAAAATGAAGTTAGCCACCCATCCTATCTGCTAGATAAGTACTACAACTCATTCTGATGAGTTGTCTGATTTCATTTGATAATAGGTTTGGAGCTGTTAGGCTAATTGGCCAAGGCTAATGATAGCCTTGGTTTAGCCCTCAAAACAGCTTCAAAAGTCCCTGTTGTCAAATGAAATCCTTTTGTAAGGTATAAGAAAACACCTCCGTGCTATACTTGTTGTTCACCACAAACAAAAGGAAGGGCACAGAGATGCAAAACAATTATACAACAAAAGGAAAACATTTGACAATTAATGATCGTCGCTACATTGAACGATGGAACAAAGAAGGAAAATCCAATCGAGAAATTGCTCGCCTACTTGGAAGAGCTCCTCAAACAATCAATAACGAAATCAAGCGAGGGCAAGTCTTACAACAAGTGAG
>NZ_JACBXX010000028.1 GCF_013415245.1 Streptococcus danieliae
CGCAGGTGGTTACCAAAAGGGACCAAAGAAACAACTCCCAAAGAAGTCGCTTTTATTGAAAATTGGATAAACAATTATCCTAAAAAATGTTTGGACTACAAGTCACCAAAGGAATTTCTTAGTGGTGGCTAATTTCAACTTGAAATTTAGCATTTCTTCGATGAAGGAATTTATCTATGGGGAAAAGTGGCTGAATGCGAATAATTTAAATTTATTTTTGACCGTACCAATAGGATACAAGGCGGAAGATATTACAGCAGATGAAATTTTGAAGGTTACAGTTGATCTTCTAAAGGAATATGAAGTAAAATTTAAGTCTGGCTATGTTAAGAAACGTGGAACAAATCGATTTATTGGATATCCTATTAAAGAATATTTGACAAATTATAATAAGCGCGTGCCGGAGTACGATACTGCAAATCTATTAAACTATGCTGCTCAAAAAGTAGGAGTTTACGAAATGACGGAGGACTTTTATATTTATGATAGGGCTATTGTGAATCAGTTGGAATATGAGTTAATAACACGGATTTCAGCGCATGTGGAACAATTAAAGACTAAGTATAACAAGGCTGTCTATTTATTTCGGATGGATGAGAATATGCATAGAGAGTCGATCAAAAGTGAGAAACTCAAACTCCATCAATATGGTTCACGAATCAATCGTGCGGATGAAAAGGTTGAATTTCACTTACAAGGTTTCCAACCTGACTTCATTTTATTTCTTGAGGATAGCAATTTTTATTTCCAAATCTTCATAGAACCTAAGGGAATGAGTGGAGATAGGTTTGTTAGCGAGCTTTGGAAACAGGATTTATTGCTCTATATGACAGATAATCAAGCTGAGATGGAATTTGAAGATGGTGTAGACAATGTCAAAATCAGTGGTTTAAAATTCTTTACGGCAAATGATGGGCAACACACAATTCCTGAATTGTTGAAAATGACGGAGTTAAGTTACCAAAAAGTGGATGAAGAAATTGATCTTTTGATGATTGGTGATTCATCAGTTCCATACTCTACTGAAGTTGATGACAAAACTTTTGATAAAGAATGAGAATGGTGGTAAAGTCGCTAATTTACTACTCATATATTAAAACTTGGATTTGGTCTTGTGACCAGGTCCTTTTTCTTTTCGAAACAACTATCATTTTAAAAAAGGATTGACAATTATTCGGAATATGATAAACTTTAGACAATTTAGGTTAAATTTCGTTCGAGAATCGATCCATGCGGTTGCTATTATCGGAAAGGTTCGGGCAGATTTGGTCTGAAAAGAAGAAAGGAGTATTGCTGACATTAACGCTATTAGTTGAATAGGAGGTCCCTATGGATAAAACCAAGCCCATTATTGCCTTGGATGTTGCCTCATCCCAGGAGCTCAATGCCTTGTTACAGGATTTAGCTCCGGAATCACTCACTTGTAAAGTTGGAATGGAATGTTACTATAGCCAAGGACCGGCGGTAGTCAAAAGCTTGTTAGAAGCTGGTCATCAGGTATTTTTAGATTTGAAACTGCATGATATTCCAAATACAGTTGCCAAGAGCGTGGCTGTGCTGAGCCAGCTAGGCTGTCACATGTTGAATGTGCATGCTCAAGGAGGCATCAAGATGATGCGAGCTGCTGTGGAAGCTCGAAATGCCTCCAGTCATCAGCCGCTCTTGATTGCCGTGACCCAGTTGACCTCAACTAGTCCGGAAGAATTTCAAAGCCTGCAGGACTCAAAGCAGAATCTAGTCCAAAACGTTCTTCACTTGGCTAAACTGGCCAAAGAGGTTGGCATGGACGGGGTGGTCTGTTCCCCACAGGAAGTGCCCCTTATTAAAGAGGTTTGTGGAGCCGAATTTTTAACGATCACACCTGGTATTCGTCAGCATCTGGTTCCAGAGGATGACCAGGTTCGAGTTGCGACCGTTCAAGAAGCTAAGAGCTTGGGGACGGATTACATTGTAGTGGGACGGCCGGTTACAGCTGCTTCCAATCCTAGCCAAGCCTACCAAACGATTTTGAATGAATGGAGATCTTGAGATGACGTCACCAGTATCCCACCAAGTCGCACAAATTCTATTAGAGATGCAAGCCGTTAGTTTATCTCCAGAAGCTCCGTATACCTGGACCTCGGGCTTAAAATCCCCTATTTATTGCGACAATCGCTTAATCATGAGTTTCCCTAAGCAACGATCCTTTATTGAAGAGCAGCTGGCATCGAGGATTCAGACCGCTTTTCCACAAGTTCAGGTAGTCGCTGGCGTTGCGACAGCAGGAATTCCTCATGCCAGTATGGTTGCCCAATTACTGGATTTACCCCTAATCTATGTTCGCTCTGATGCCAAAAAACACGGGAAGAAAAATCAGATTGAAGGACGATTGCCTGAACATACCAAGGTTGTTCTTGTCGAAGATTTAATCAGTACTGGGAAAAGTGTTTTACAAGCAGCCAAGACACTGGAGGAGCATGGAGCAGAAGTGATCGGTTGTGTCGCTATTTTTAATTACTTATTACCGGTTGGGAAAGCCGCTTTTGCGGAGGCTGGCTATGCCTATACGAGTTTAACGGATTATGAGGCCCTCATTCAACAGGCTTTGTTAAAGGAAGAGTTACAGCCTTTCCGGACCTTATTGGAAAATTGGCACCTGGACCCAGAAGCGTGGTCCCAAGGAATTGAATAAAGGAGTAAGAAATGAGACTGTCAAAAAATGATCGTAATGCTCTAATTTCAGCTATTGTTGCCTCGGGAACAGATGATTTGAATGTTATGTTTTTATCTTTTTCCCTTACCTCCATCATTGCTTCGCTAGCCATTAGTAAGGTTGAGGCGGGTTGGATTGCTACGATTACCAATCTTGGTATGCTCCTAGGGGGGATTGTTTTTGGGATCTTAGCGGATCGTTACAATAAATTTAAAGTCTTTCGTTGGACAGTGGTTATTTTCTCTTTAGCAACAGCCCTCATCTTTTTTACACCAAATCTTCAATACCTCTATGCTATGCGTTTTATTGCTGGTATTGGTGTTGGTGGTGAATATGGCGTTGCAATTGCGATTATGGCTGGATTAGTTCCAAAAGAAAATATGGGAAGAGTGTCTTCTATCAACGGAATCGTCGGACAAATAGGTTCAATAACCTCAGCAGCCTTGGCTGGACTGATTGCCCCGATTTTTGGTTGGAGAGGACTATTTTTGTGCGGTCTTTTACCCCTTCTGATTGTTGGCTGGTCGCTCATCCATGTTGATGCTGACAAGGTCAGCGATTTCGATGAACAGACAGATACGGCTGCTCCAGGCGACAGAGGGAAAATTGGTGATTTATTTAAAACCCGACAAATAGCCTCACAAACGCTTTGTTTAATGGTCATGACAACAGTCCAGATCGCAGGGTATTTTGGCATGATGAACTGGTTGCCAAGCATTATCCAAGAACAAGCAGGTGTTTCGATGAGCGGCTCTTCGATTTGGATGATTACGACAATTCTCGGTATGTGCTTGGGAATGGTTGTTTTTGGTCAGTTACTAGACCGCCTGGGACCTCGCAGGGTCTATAGCGTCTTTCTACTGGCCTCTTCCATGTCGGTTTACCTCTTCAGTTTCGCGAAAACAGGCCTGACTATTCTGATCGCCGGAGCCATTGTTGGATTTTTTGTCAATGGAATGTTTGCCGGTTATGGCGCCATGATTACCCGTCTCTACCCGCACCATGTTCGCTCCCTCGCCAACAATACCATCCTCAACGTCGGACGAGCCATCGGCGGCTTTTCCTCAGTTGTCATCGGCTATATTTTACAACACTCCACCATTCCAGTCGTACTCCTTTTCTTAGCCAGCCTTTACCTCTTTAGCTTGCTGGCGATGTTAAGCATTTCCAATTTGAAAAAAGAAAACTATCAAGAACTAAGACCCCTAGCTGAGGATTCTATAAAGAGCTGAAGCTCTCTCAGCAAGGCTCGGGAAAGTGTGTTTACAAAGTAGATTTTAGGGAGAACTGTAGTGGTTCTCTCTTTTTTGTCTGTAGACCCCAAAAATTTTGGTATACTGGTAGGAACAAAGAAAAAGGGGGCAGGTCCGTGAAGCAATTTTTCCAGGAAAACTATCTTGCAAAACTCAAGGAAAATCCGGAACTTTGCATTGGGATTGAACTGGAATTTCCCATTGTTCACTTGCAGGGACAGGCTACCAATCGGGAGGTATCCCTAGCCTTACTAGACCACCTGGTTCAAACTTTGAATTTTAAGGTTGTCGGCCTAGATAGGCATTATCAGCCCATTGAAATAAGGGCTGAAAATGGAGATGTGATTCTCTTTGAAGTTAGTTATAATACCCTAGAATTTGCTTTTGCTAAGGCTGAGACCGTTTTTCAAGTTGCCGATCGTTTTCAGGTCTATCTCGATACCATTCAGAACTTCTTGCTTTCAAAGGATCACCAGTTGTTAGGTCTGGGAATTAACCCCAATTGGAAGGTCAATGACAATCGGCCAGTTACGACAGGGCGTTACCAAATGCTGATGGATTATTTAGCCTTGGGTGCTAACCATGAGCAGCTCCATGCTTATCCTGATTATGCAGCTTACATTTGTGGCAGCCAGGTCCAGTTCGATGTGAGCAGAAGTCAGTTTTTGCGAGTTCTAAATGCCTTCAATAAAATTGAGGCTGCCAAAGCCTACCTGTTTGCCAACTCATCCTTTGAACCCTTGGAGAACTATGCTCTAGCCCGAGACTATCTCTGGGAAGCTTCTATGCATGGTCTTATTCCTGAGAATGTAGGTCTTTACCCGGACGATTTTACGACAGAGCAAGCCTTCATGGACTATCAATCCCGCTCTTCTCTTTTTTACATTCAACGAAAAGGAGAGTATTATTATTTCGAACCAATTCCGCTTGGCAGCTATCTCGAGCAGGAAGAAATTCAGGCCTATGACCTATCGGGTCAGCTGGTTCGCCTGCAGCCAGAGGTGGCAGATCTGCAGCACCATCGCTCCTATCATTATCAGGAGTTGACCAAGCGGGGGACTCTGGAGTTCCGCAGCATTTGTACCCAGCCCCTTGAAGCAACCTTCGCACCGGCCGCCTTTCATTTGGGTCTCCTCACCAACCTCGACGCCCTCGAAACTCTCCTTGATGGCCATTCCTTTTTTACAACCTACGGCCGAGATTATGCACAACTTCGGCAGCAGTTTTCGAAAAGCCTTTTGGGACAAAAAGAAAAAGAGGCTATGGAACTCTTCGCCCAGCAGCTAGTCAGCTGCGCAAAGGAAGGTCTCCTACAAAGAGGATTGAGGGAAGAAATCTACCTAGAATCACTGGAAAACAAAAAAATTAAAATTTTTTTAAAAAAATGAGAAAAAAGTCTTGCCAAGAAAGTTGTAGTGTTGTATACTAAGAAAGTCCTGAAGGGAGAGTTCCTTAAACGGGACAGTTAGTGGATAAAGGTTCGGGTCATCCGAACCAAGTCAAAAAAACTTCAAAAATTTTTCAAAAAAGTGTTGACAAAGATTTGAGGTTTTGATAAACTAATGAAGTTGTCTCGTGAGAGGCATGACCTTTGAAAACTGAACAAGACGAATACCAATGTGTGGGACACTAGCAATAGTGCCCGGCAAGAAAAAACAATAAATCTGTCAGTGACAGAAATGAGCGCTAGCTC
>NZ_JACBXX010000025.1 GCF_013415245.1 Streptococcus danieliae
GGGATAGCCTTTCTCAGTATTTTGTCGTAATTATATTGTATCAAGACTATCTCCATAAAGCAAAAAAGCAACGGCTCTTAAACCGTTGCTTTTTTGCTTTAGTCAGAGAGACTTTTGTCCCAAACTCGTTCTACAGGATTATTTGATACGTCCTGGGCGTTCTTTATAACCGTAGTAAGCATCTTCGATGATTTCTTGCATGTGATCCACCATAGCCAAGCGTGGGTTGGCTGGTGTACATTGGTCTTCATAGGCGAGGAGGGCCAATTCACGTGAATATTCTTTGAGTTCTTTTTCGTCAATGCCTTGGGCTTTGAGGTTCATCTCGATGCCAATACGTTCGCCGAGATCATAGACAGCTTGGGCATAGGAAGCCACAGCTTCTTCTGGTGTGGCAGCTGGGAGTCCGAGCATCCGAGCGATGTCCTGGTATTTCTCGTCAGCCTTGTAGTAGTTGTACTTAGGCCAGGTTGCAGTTTTGGATGGACGAGTACCGTTGTAACGGATGACGTATGGCAAGAGGATGGCGTTGGTACGGCCGTGAACGGTGTGGAAGCGACCACCAATCTTGTGGGCCATGGAGTGGGAGATACCCAAGAAGGCGTTAGCGAAGGCCATTCCTGCAATGGTCGAAGCATTGTGCATTTTTTCGCGGGATTCAAAGTCGGCATTTTTTACAGAGCTTTCCAAGTTTTCAAAGACAAGTTTGATGGCTTGAAGGGCTAGGCCGTCGGTGAAGTCATTGGCCACGGTTGAGACATAGGCTTCAGTTGCATGGGTGAGGACATCCATACCAGTGTCTGCCGTCACATGTGCTGGGACGGTCATTACCAAGGCTGGATCGACAATGGCTACTGTTGGGGTGAGGGAGTAGTCGGCAATTGGGTATTTACGGTTATTGGCTTTGTCAGAGATAACCGCAAATGGGGTCACTTCAGATCCAGTACCGGATGTAGTTGGGATGGCAATGAATTTGGTTTTCTTACCGAGTTCTGGGAATTTGAAGGCCCGTTTCCGAATGTCCATGAATTTTTGAACCAGGTCATGGAAATCAACTTCTGGTTGCTCATAGAAGAGCCACATGACTTTGGCCGCATCCATCGGCGAACCTCCTCCAAGGGCAATGATGGTGTCTGGTTTGAAGCTACGCATCATTTCAGTTCCTTTGTAGACAGTTGTGATATCTGGATCTGGTTCTACGTCGGCAAAGATTTGGTAAACAACCTTGTTGCGGCGGAGATGAAGTTGTTCCAGGATGCGATCTAAGAAGCCGAATTCGACCATAGAGGAGTCTGTGACAATCATCACCCGTTCAACATCTCGACATTTTTGAAGGTATTGGATTGAGTCACGTTCGAAGTATGTTTTTGAAGGAACTTTAAACCACTGCATATTATTTCTACGTCTTCCTACTTTTTTGATGTTCAAGAGATTGACAGCGCTGACGTTATCACCGATTGAGTTGCGACCGTAAGAGCCACAGCCCAGAGTGAGGGATGGTAGGAAGGAGTTGTATACGTCCCCGATACCGCCGAAGGTTGAAGGAGAGTTCCAAATAACCCGAATAGCCTTGACTAGTTTTCCAAATTCTTTGGCCAATGCTGCATCCTCCGTATGGATGGCGGCAGAGTGGCCGAGGCCATCGAATTCAACCATTTGACGGGCTTTTTCCAAGCCGTCTTCACGGGAATCGGCTTTGAGAACAGCAATAACTGGAGAAAGTTTTTCCCGCGTTAGGGGTTCTTTGGGACCGACTTGGCTCACTTCGGCTGCGAGAATGTTGGTTCCTTCTGGAACTGAGAAACCAGCTTGTTCCGCAATCCAGCTAGCTGGTTTACCTACGATTGCTGGATTTAATTTGGCTAGGGCACAGTTCTTGCCGTTGGCTTTAGCTCCGAAGCAGAATTCTTCAAGAAGAGCCTTTTCTTTTTTGTTAACAAAATAAGTATGGTAGGATTTGAATTCTTCGACGAAAGCGTCATAGATTTCTTTGTCGATAATTACGGCTTGTTCAGAGGCACAGACCATACCGTTGTCGAAGGATTTGGACATGACAATGTCATGGACAGCTTGGCGAACATTGGCTGATTTTTCAACATAGGCTGGTACGTTTCCGGCTCCAACTCCGAGGGCTGGTTTGCCACAAGAGTAGGCAGCGCGGACCATGGCATTCCCACCTGTAGCGAGGATGGTGGCGATCCCGTCATGATTCATCAGAGCGGCAGTAGCTTCCATTGATGGGTGTTCAATCCATTGGATACAGTTTTCAGGAGCACCGGCTGCGATGGCTGCATCGCGCACAACACGTGCCGCATGGGCAGAAGATTCTTGAGCCGATGGGTGGAAGGCGAAGATAATCGGATTCCGTGTTTTCAAGGAGATCAAGGCTTTGAAGATAGCGGTAGAAGTTGGGTTGGTAGTTGGTGTGATTCCACAGATTACCCCGACGGGCTCGGCGATCAAGGTTAGGCCAGTGACATCATCCTCTTCAATGACCCCAACTGTCTTGGTGTGGCGCATATTGTTGACCACATGCTCACAGGCGAAGAGGTTTTTGGTGGCCTTATCCTCAAAGACACCCCGCCCAGTCTCAGTGAAGGCATGCATGGCCAAGGTTCCGTGGGCATCCAAGGCTGCAACAGAAGCCTTAGCAACAATGTAGTCCACCTCTTCTTGGTTGAGTTTCCGCATCTCCTCAAGGGCGATCAAGCCCTTACCAACCAAGGCATCGACGTGGGCTTGCGCCAATTGTTCTTTTTCTTCTTTTGAAAGTGTTTTTTCAGTCATATGCTTCTCCTGACGTTTGTTAATTACTTCACATTAAATATTATAACGAATCCGTTTTCATTTGTAAAGTTTTTCACAAAAGTTTTTTAAAAAAATTTCAAATGGGCTGCTTGCGAAATTTTTGCTAGAATAGAAGAAAAGGGGGCAGCATGATAGCGATTCGACAAGTAGAAAAAATGACAGCAGCGGATTTCCCAGCCTTAACGGTCGTAGCCGGGGAGGATGTTGGGCAATTTTCTTTAGTAAAAGAAGAGGTGCTGAGAAAGATTGGTTTTGACCCAGCTGATTTAAGCATGAGTCGGTTGGACATGCGCGAAGCCACCTATGCCCAGGTCCAAGAAGAGTTGGAAAGTTTGCCCTTTTTTGCGGACAGCAAATGGGTGGTCTTGGATTCCTTTTTAGATCTGACGACCGGCCGCAAGCGTTATTTATCTGACGAGGACCTCAAGCGCTTTGAAGACTATGTGCAAAATCCTAGTCCGACCACTAAGGTGATTATTTTTGCAGAAGGCAAACTGGATGGCAAGCGACGCTTGGTCAAGCTGCTCAAACGCCAGTCACTTCTCTTAGAAACCCAAGAACTCAAGGAAAAAGACTTTCGGACCTTTTTACAGGAAGAGTTACAGTTCCGAGGTTGGCAGTTGGGGTCAGATTTACAGGATGTCTTGCTGGAGAAATCCATGCTGAATATCAGCCTGTTGCGTCAAAACCTGGCCTTTATTGAGAATTATGGCTCTCCGGCTTCCCTGACTCTTGAAGGACTCCGGCAACTGCTGCCGAAAACGCTCCAGGATAATCTCTTTGATCTGACGCGTTACCTCTTGCAAGGGCGGTTGGAGGCAGCCCGGTCGTTGATGGTCGATCTCCGTCTCCAGGGCAAGGACGATATCCAAATTTTAGCCTTATTGTTAAGCCATTTTCGCCTCTTTCTCTATGTGCGGTTTTTAAGTCCCTTATCAGAGGCCAACTTGGTGGCTGAATTGAAGCGGCTGACAGGGACCAGCTACAATCCTTACCGTGTCCGCTTTGCCCAAAGAGATAGTCAAAACCTGCCGACAAGTTATCTGCGAACCATTTATCAAAAGCTGATTCAGACAGATTATGAGATGAAAACGGGACTTTATGATAAGGCTTACCTCATGGATCTTTTGATGATTGAGGTGGTTCAAGGTCTCAAGCAGAAAAATTGAAATGACAGCGTTTTTTAAGTATGATGGGAAGAGAAGAAAGAAAGAGGTGGATTATGTCTTATACAGTACCTGAATTGCCATACGCATACGATGCTTTGGAGCCTTATATTGATCAGGAAACCATGCATCTACACCACGATAAGCATCACCAAGCTTACGTGAATAACTTGAATGCAGCCTTGGAAAAACATCCAGAAGTCACTGCAGATATTGTGGACTTGTTGAAGGATGTGGACAGCATTCCTGCGGATATTCGTCAGGCTGTCATCAACAACGGTGGTGGTCATGTGAACCACTCTTTGTTCTGGGAAATGATGACGCCAGAAGCAACAGCTCCATCTGCTGAGCTAGCAGCGGCTATTGAGGCGACTTTTGGTTCTATGGATGCCTTCAAAGAAGCTTTTGCAGCGGCGGCAGCGACTCGCTTTGGGTCTGGTTGGGCTTGGTTGGTCCTTAATGCTGAAGGTCAATTGGAAGTGGTTTCTACCGCTAACCAAGATAACCCCGTGTCTAATGGCCAAGAACCCCTTCTTGGTTTGGATGTTTGGGAACATGCCTACTATGTCAGCTACCGTAACCTCCGCCCAGACTACATTAAAGCTTTCTGGAATGTGGTTAACTGGAACAAGGTTTCAGAACTCTACGCAGCAGCAAAATAAGCAAGTAGTATTCGACAAAAGAGCAAGCCGGGCGGCTTGCTCTTTTGTAATTTATCGGGAAAAGTGCTGCGAGAATATGAATAAGAGTCGACTATTTTTTCTTATTTTCCAGGTAATGGTGGACAACATAGCTTGAGGTTGTGATTGCAATGACATTCCACCATTTAAAAGGCATGGAAAGTAGCCGAGTTAGGATGAAACTAATGCTGAGGGTTAGGAGGTTTCCTAGTAGTAAGATTGACCAATAGTTCGTAAGCGTCCAATAACGAGGTATCTATCTTGAATCCCTATTATCCGATATACTAATAAAAAGATAAAAAATCGGAGGAAACAGATGCCAATCAATTTACTAGACCTAGGCCTTGTTCATCTAGTCTGTGGGAAAACAGATATGAGACAAGGAATTGACTCACTTGCTTACCTGATTAAAACTCAATTCCAACTAGATCCATTTTCAGGCCAAGTCTTCCTCTTTTGTGGAAGCCAAAAAGATCGCTTTAAAGCTCTTTATTGGGATGGTCAAGGATTCTGGCTTCTCTATAAACGGTTTGAAAATGGTAAGTTAACTTGGCCTGATGGAGAAAAGAAAATTCTCACTTTGACATCTGAACAAGTAGACTGGCTCATGAAAGGTTTTTCAACTACTCCAAAAATAAATCCCACAAAAAGTCGTGATTTCTATTGAAATAT
>NZ_JACBXX010000023.1 GCF_013415245.1 Streptococcus danieliae
AAAGCAATTCCTATTCTGATGTTTTTTCCACTTATCAGTTTACTAGGAATTGCTTTTTTTTGCACTCTGAATTACAAAAAAAGTTGCATGGAGAGAAAGCTTTCCACACAACTTATTATAGAACCAAAATTCTATCCACTACAGTTGCCAAAGAGCCGATTTTAAGACAAAGCAAAAAGCCCACTGTTGTAGGCTTTTTACGATATAAAGTCTTATCTTAAAGCATTTTGTTGTAGAATTCAACGACAAGTGCTTCGTTGATTTCTGGGTTGATTTCATCACGTTCTGGGAGACGAGTCAATGAACCTTCCAATTTTTCTGCATCGAAAGATACAAATGCTGGACGTCCAAGAGTTGATTCAACAGCTTCCAAGATTGCTGGAACTTTAGCTGATTTCTCACGAACAGAGATTACTTGACCAACTTCAACACGGTAGCTAGGGATGTCAACACGTTTACCGTCAACAAGGATGTGACCGTGGTTAACAAATTGACGAGCTTGGCGACGTGTTGAAGCCAAACCTAGGCGGTAAACAACGTTGTCCAAACGACGCTCAAGAAGAAGCATGAAGTTGAAACCAAGGATTCCACCTTTGATTTTTGTAGCTTGTACGAACAAGTTACGGAATTGTTTTTCACCTACTCCGTACATGAAACGAAGTTTTTGTTTTTCAGCCAATTGCAAACCGTATTCTGAAAGTTTGCTGCGGTTGTTTGGTCCGTGTTGTCCTGGTACGTAGTTACGACGTGCAAGTTCTTTACCAGTTCCTGATAGAGACAAGCCAAGACGACGAGATTTTTTCCATGATGGTCCTGTATAACGTGACATTTAAATGTCCTCCTCTAAATAATTGTTTGAGGAAATAGTCATTTGAAAAATCCTGATTCGTGCAGGAAACCTTCGCCCAAACAGCAAGGGTTACTTACTGGGACTTCCTGTTGACGAGCTTCATATTTTTCTGCTGCTATTTCGCACGTTCTCTATTGTAACAAGTTTCCTTCAGCTTGTAAAGGATTTTTTTCGATTATGCTTCCTCATCATCCAAGTAACGGATCAGTGTTTTTTCTGTGAGGATGTCTGAGTAAGTGTAAGATTCCACATAAGTGTTTGTGATTTCACCAGGTAGGGTTCCAACATTGTTGTATTCAACGATGAATAGGGATGGGTAAACTTCAATCAAACGACCTGTTTTATTTTTTTGACGTTTACGACCATGTTCCAAGGTCATTTCAACCATTTTTCCCTCATGGTTTTTAATATCTTCTTTGATTTTTTTCATTTTAGCAACATCTGTAAATGCATCACTCATAGTTATTCCTCCCTTTTGGATATAGCTGAAAATTTATTGTATTCTTTCTGAAATAGAAGTTCGACGGTTCCACGCGCCCCGCTCCGGTTTTTCTCGATGATCACTTCGACCTTATTGTTGGGGATTTCGTCTTCGGATTCACCCGCGCGATCGTAATAATCATCTCGGTAGAGGAAGGCAACGATGTCGGCATCCTGCTCGATGGATCCGGATTCCCGGATATCTGAGAGGACGGGACGTTTGTCTTGCCGCTGTTCAACGCCCCGTGACAGCTGGCTGAGGGCGATAACAGGGACTTTCAATTCTTTGGCAAGAATTTTGAGCTGACGAGAAATTTCAGAAACCTCCTGCTGGCGATTTTCCCGTCCAGTGCCGGTAATCAGCTGGAGGTAATCGATAAGGACCAGTCCCAGATTACCGGATTCTTTAGCCAGTTTCCGCGATCTGGAACGAATCTCCGTAATCCGAATCCCCGGTGTGTCATCGATATAGATCGGCGCGGTTGCCAGATTGGCTTGAGCAATTGTGACCTTCCGCCATTCCTCGTCTGACAGTTGACCTGTCCGGATAGAGTGGGAATCAATCAAACCCTCTGCTGCCAGCATCCGATCTACCAAGCTCTCTGCCCCCATTTCCAGCGAGAAGATAGCCACGGTTTTTCCGAATTTACTGCCAATATTTTGGGCAATATTGAGGGCAAAAGCCGTTTTACCAACGGCCGGCCGAGCAGCCAAGATAATCAGCTCCTCTTCATGCAAGCCGGTTGTCATCCGATCCAGCTCCGGATAACCCGTTGGAATCCCCGTCACATCAGAGGTTTGCTGGGACCGGATTTCCAGATTTTCGAAGTTGATGTTCAGAATATCCTTGATGACCCTGAAACCACTTCTTTTATTATTTTCATTTAAATCAATCAGGGTCTTTTCTGCCCCTGCAATCAGTTCATCAGTCCCCAAGGCTCCTTCGTAAGCCTGGTTGATACTTTCGGTTAACCGTGAAATAAAACGGCGACGCATGGCCATATCGGCCACAATTTGGGCATAATACTCAGCATTGGAACTAGTCGGAACAGCGTTTACGACTTCCACTAAATAAGAAAAACCACCAATATTTTCCAGGTCTCCTTGGGCTTCCAAAATAGCTCTCATGGTGGTAGCGTCAATGACATCTCCCCGATCATTCAAGTCAATCATGGCCTGAAAAATAAGGCGGTTCGCATATTTAAAAAAGTCAGCTGGTTCAATGTACTCACGTACAAAAACCAGCTTACTCTCATCCAAAAAAATAGCCCCCAGAACAGACTGCTCTGCTAAAATATCTTGCGGTTGGGTCCGCAACTCTTCCAGATTGGCCATTGCTCCTCCTTAAGCTTCCTGGATGTAAATCTTAATCTCTCCGGCTACATCTTGGTAGAGCTTAACAGGTACTTCCACTGAACCAATGGAGCGGAGTTGATGGTCCAAACGGATGTTCCGTTTTTCAACTTTAATACCAAATTGTTTCTGCAACTCTTCTGCAATTTTCTTGCTGGTAATCGAGCCAAAGGTCCGACCATCTGGTCCAACTTTTTCAGTGAAACGAACCACAGTCTCTTCCTTGGCCAATTGCGCTTTCACAACTTCAGCTTCTGCAATTAGCTCCGCATGCGCTTTTTCTTGAGACTTTTGCTTACCGCGAAGCTCGCCGATAGCTTGGGCAGTTGCTTCTTTAGCTAGATTTTTCTTAATCAGGAAGTTTTGGGCGTAACCTGTTGGCACTTCCTTAATCTCGCCTTTTTTACCTTTTCCTTTGACATCTTCTAAGAAAATAACTTTCATGCTTGAGTCTCCTTTTCTTGCGTTTCATTTATAATAACATCTTTTAATCGCGCCGTCACCATGGAGAGGCTAACATTCCGCAGCTGAGCCGCAGCCAGGTTAAAGTGGCCACCTCCGCCCAGCTCCTCCATAATTCTCTGCACATTGATCCGACTGCGACTCCGAGCAGAGATTCCCACAGTTTCGGTATCCAGATAACTCACCACAAAGGTCGCTTCAATCCCTGACATATTCAGAATGGTATCAGCTGCCTTGCTGAGTTCAATAGTTGAATACTGGTTGTTCTCTGGAGCAACAGCAAGGACAATCGTCGACGTTAGACGCTGACCTTGTAGAATCAGTTCGTTAACCCGGCGGTACTCTTCAAAATCATTGGCCATGATTTCTTTAATCAGCGTACTATCACTGCCGCGACTGCGCAGATAACTCGCCACATCAAAGGTTCGGTTGGTTACCTGAACTGAAAAATTCTTGGTATCTAGCATAATCCCAGCCATGAGAATGCTGGCTTGAATTTTACTGAGACGATTGAACTTGGCATTTTGGAATTGGATTAATTCCGTTACCAATTCACAGGCACTACTGGCCCCGCTCTCAATATAGGTGATAACCGCATTCTCTGGGAAGTTTTCATCCCGGCGATGGTGATCAATAACAATGGTTTGATCAAATTCCTGATAAAAGGCCTCTGATAGAGTCAGACTAATTTTGGAATGATCCACCATGATCAGGAGAGACTGACGAGTCACCCGTGGCATGGCCTCATCCAAGGTCAAGAGCTTGGTTCGCTCATCCTCCTGCAAACTGGAAATAGCTCTCTGAATGTCTGCCGACATCTGTTCCGGGTCATAAACCGCATAGGACTGCTCGGTTAAACTTTCTGCAAATTTCTGCATCCCGATTGAAGCCCCCAGGGCATCCAAGTCCAAATTGCGGTGGCCCACGATAAAGACTTGGTCTGCAGACCGAATTTTGTCTGAAATGGCTGTCATCATGGCCCGGGTACGAGTACGAGTTCGTTTTACGGCTGACACACTACCACCTCCGAAGTAAATCGGATTTTTATTTTCCCGGTTTTCACGGACAACCGCCTGGTCTCCACCCCGTACGAGGGCTAGGTTCAGATTCTCGAGGGCTGTTTTTCCAATCGCAGCATGATCGCCATCTCCAAAGGCAAAGCCCATACTTAGGGTCAGCGGGAGTTTTTTCTCCTTGGCTTCATTGCGGAATACATCAATAATCGCAAATTTGTCCGTCATCAGTTGATTCAGGACGGTGTAATCTGTAAATAAATAGTAACGATCTGCATCTACGCGGCGGTAAAACATTTGATGTTCCTCCGCAAAACGCGACACAAAATCAGCGATAAAACTATTGGTCGTACTGATTTCTGAATCAGATAAACCCTCTCTGAAATCATCGTAATTGTCCAGGGAAATCGCTCCAATAACGGGACGACTGGTGGCTAGTTCTTCCGTAGCATTATACTCACTGCTGGCATCAAAGAAATAGACCATATTCCCAGATTGGTCCAAATGAACGGCGTAGGTTCGCTCACCTAGGGTGACATAGTGACCTTGGTCTTTTTGCGCAGCCTCAAGTACCGATTTTACGAGTTTCAAATCGAAAACGCCATCTTCACCTACAAAAATCAGCTCTGCATAGGGGTTGTACCAATCTATTTCCCCGGAATCCTCGCTCAACTTCAGGATGCCGATGGGGATTTTATTAAGGAGATTGGTCAAGCTCGTCTCTACCTGGTCTTCCACCTGTCGTTGGTGTTCTTCGTCGACCTTGGTCACCACTAATTCCTGGTCCAGTAAAAGCAGGAGTAACAAAGCTTCCATTAAAATCATGGTAATAGCGATAGGGATACCATTCATGGAATGTTGCCAAACAACGGACAAAATTCCTAAAAAAATAATCCCGATCATAAAGTAATGGAAGGGGGATAATGGAAATTTTTTCATCATAAACCTCTTCCTGATATTTTACCATAAAGGCGGTATGACACCAAGTTTTCACTGTAAAAACCACGACAAACGCATGAAGAAAAGCAGAGTTTGTAAGTTTTCAGAAACCGATAATTATTCGAAAAAACTATCTCTTAAGTCTATAATTAACATAGGAGGTGGTTTTATGAATCTCTTAATGACCTTTT
>NZ_JACBXX010000091.1 GCF_013415245.1 Streptococcus danieliae
CTCACTTGTTGTAAGACTTGCCCTCGCTTGATTTCGTTATTGATTGTTTGAGGAGCTCTTCTAAGTAGGCGAGCAATTTCTCGATTGGATTTTCCTTCTTTGTTCCATCGTTCAATGTAGCGACGATCATTAATTGTCAAATGTTTTCCTTTTGTTGTATAATTGTTTTGCATCTCTGTGCCCTTCCTTTTGTTTGTGGTGAACAACAAGTATAGCACGGAGGTGTTTTCTTATACCTTACAAAAGGATTTCATTTGACAACAGGGACTTTTGAAGCTGTTTTGAGGGCTAAACCAAGGCTATCATTAGCCTTGGCCAATTAGCCTAACAGCTCCAAACCTATTATCAAATGAAATCAGACAACTCATCAGAATGAGTTGTAGTACTTATCTAGCAGATAGGATGGGTGGCTAACTTCATTTTAAAATTTTTGTTCATCGAAGAAATAAGAGGGAGATACTTTTTTAAATTATGGAATTGATAAAATTCCAGTCGTTGAATGGCTTTTTTAATAAAGCGGGCATCAAATCCTTTCACTGGAATCGACTTTGTAGGAATATTCAAACTACTCATATCCTGATAGGAGACTTCACGACTCCCATAATTCAAATTTCGTTTAATAGCGACTGGATGAGAAATCCCATATTTTTGAATTGAATTAAACCAACCATCGTCCACTTCTTCTGTTTCATTATAATAGATTCTACCTGTTTTATAAGCCTCTGTTCGCTTGAAAGCAGATTTAACTTTGATTTCAAGTGGTGGATTTTTCTTATCCTCACCTGTCGGTAAATCCATTTGTTTTAAAGAACTCACCAACTGCTTCAAATATTGAGGCTCATTCATGGTGTGATAATGGAGAGTTTCCAATAATAGTTGCTTATTCGAACTATCCTGATCAAACCGACGCCGATAGCTTTTTACACCCTCTAAGACAAATGGATAATAACGAGCTCCACGACCAATCAGCTGCGCTTCAACTAGGGTAGCTTTTTTATTGGTTGGAGCCTCCTGTTCAATGCGGACAATATCATATAGATTTAAGACATCCCAGCCCTCAGTCAGTTTTGCGACTGCAAAAACCACACGGTATAGATTATTAGGACTTTCCAGCGTATTTAAGGCTTCATATTGTCCCTTTTCTAGCATATTCCCACGTGCATCATTGGCATTTAAGATATTTCTTGGATCAAAGTCCTGTTTAATCTCATGAACAATTTTAGCAAGATTATTTTCATTTTTGAGATAGTAGTTGTAAGCCAATTCTAAAGCAGAACTCTTATTACTATCCAACAGCTGCTGACGTTTAATGAAATTTAACAAATCAGTCACATTAAGATTCTGGATCAATTCATTAAAAAGTCTATGAGCCTCCAAAGAAACAGTAACTTTTGCAGACTTAAACATAATTACAGGTTTAAAAGTACCTGTAACGCCTTCCGCATAGGCACGGTATTTTCGAAACTGAGAAAGTAAAACAACATTTAGCATTTTATCTTGATCACTTGCAGACGTTTCAATCCGCTTGACTTGTTTAGAATAGCCATCAAACATAAAACGATTCAAGGGATAACGGTAGACAACTTTATCACGATACTTGTTATAGATCACATCCTTCTCAAAATCAACCGTTGCTGTAAACTCTAAAAGAAGATTTTTCTGATTCTGATCATCTCGAGCTCCTAAAACTTTATGAATAGCTGATTCCCAAGTGTTTTCAGATTCCTTTTCAGACTTCGTGCTAGCAGAATAATGATGGGCTTCGTCCGCTAAAATTGCAACAGGATGCTTTTCATAGTCTACAAATCCCATCGTATTTTCTTTAATAACAAATAGGTCATCAGACAGTTTTTGAACAGAAGATAATTTTATGTAGATAGTATTGTCTTGCTGAATACGTGGAAAGCGATCAACCTGTTGAATGGAAATTTGTTGCCCCTCAACTTCAATCTTATCTTGAAAAAGATACTTGTCACTAGTTTTATGGACCAGATTCTCCTTAGTTTTCATTAAAACTGAATTGGTATTAACCGTAAACAAAAAATTACGATAGCCTTGCTCCTGATAAAGATAAAGAATTAATCCTGCCATCAAGTCGGTTTTTCCAGAACCAGTTGCCATATTAAAAAGAACATGTTGAGGACTAGGCTTTACCTGTGTCTGCGTATAATGATAGTTTCGAATCGCTTGATCCTGATAATGACGTAGTGTATGGACTAGGTTTGCATTAATATATTCAGGAATATGATAACCCTGATGCTGACTGAATAAATCCTTTTCAGCCTCTTCAGCCTGATCTACAAGGGGAAATCGTAGCACCTTAACTGCTTTTGCCATCTTATCCCTCCCCCTCGTAGAAACTCTTATTGAAATAGTAATCTTCATCTGATAAGAGGTGACGAACATTCTCATCATCAATTTCTGAATAATTGTAATAAAGGCCATTCTTATCCAAAAGTTTTACAAGCAAACGTTTATTATCTTCAAATCCCTGAGACCAATCAATCTTGTCTAAATCCGCACGGAAAGAAATATCAGCAGGATCGTTAGTATCCGTACCAGTAAGCATCCGAGTATAAACTGCTTTCAACTCATTAAGGTCTTTAGCCTGAATAATATCTTGCAAGTAGCCCATGTTCTTAGGCATTAGTTCAACATAGATGAAAGAGCCTCCCCCTTGCCAGTTAACATCTTTGGAGATACCTCCTTGTTCTCCATCCATTACTTTTTGAAGACGTGGAATCGATACAGTGTTAGTATAGTCCATTTGCTCAATACCAATAAAGCGACGATGCATTTTCATCGCAACAGCTTGAGTAGTAGCAGAACCCATGAAAAAGTCTAGTACAAGATCCCCTGGTTCACTGGCAATATCAATTATTCTTTTAAGGTATCCCTCGGGTTTAGGAAATGTAAATATCTTCTTATTAAATAATTTATCTAATTCACGTGTACCTGTAATAGATAGAAAGTTAGTCTCATTCCAGAAAGACTTTGGCATTGTTGTCGAAGTACGTCTCTTTACATACACTCTAATAAGCCCATCATTACTTTGACGCGCTACTAAATCATCAGATTGACGTTCAGCCTTTTCTCTCCCCCAACGCCAAACGCTTTCTCTCCCTTCAACAGTTGTTGCCCACACTTCTGTCGAACCTTCAAAACTATTAACCTTAGGTTTCATGAATCCATTCTCATCTACATCATTAACATTTACATAGAACGGATAACGTAAGTTTGGCCGATTCGTGGAATTAAATGCGACAGTATTTTGATTTCGCAAATCCTTAATATCAAAACCGCCATTTAGATCAAAATACTGAAATGACTTTCCTTGTATTTCCATTTCATACATTTTAGCTTTTTCAAAATTAAGACTATAAACCAATGCATATTCATGTGTTTTTGCAATACTTCCATATCTCCTCCCTTCAGTTTTCACTATATTAACAATAGTTCCTTGGAAGTTTTGTACACCAAAAACATCATCCATTAAAACTTTGAGATATGCTTGCTCATTATCATCACATTGAACAATAATAATACCTTCATCAGATAAAAATTTTTTTGCAATTTCTAAACGATTTTTGATAAATGTCAACCACGATGAATGATTGAACTTATCATTATAAGTAAAGCCGTCATTCCCTGTATTATAAGGTGGGTCAATATAGATAAGTTTAACTTGTCCTGAAAAAATGTGACTAATCGTATGTAAAGCCAACAGATTATTTCCTTTGATAATCAGATTGTCTTTCTCCTTATCAAAAGAAACAATCCCATTATCTACCTCTGCTCTGCTCTGCTCTGCTCTGCTCTGCTCTGCTCTGCTCTGCTCTGCTCTGCTCTGCTCTGCTCTGCTGATTGTAGCCCAAACCGTTTTACATTAGCAAGTACTTTCTTATCGAATAGGCGGTCAATTTCATCTTTTTCAATAACTTCGTTTAAGAAGGCATCATCGTAACCATTCTCTGCATCTTCTTTAGTCATCGAAGCTGTAAGAACACCGTCCTTAAATGGAAAATCTAAAACAACATCTTGACTATCTTGTAAGAATTTTCCCCTTGAAGCTAAGCCAACACGATTTTCATATTTAGTATAGCTCGTGTCCCAATAATCATTATAGAGCAGACTTTCTTCAAGCTGTTCGATTTGAAAAAGTTTTTGGCCTGCAACTTCCTTAATAAAATGTTGTTTGATAACGTCTACTTCAAGTAATTTTCCCAAAAGTGGTTCATCGTAGTTACGTAAATCATCTGTCAATTTTGAGCGATTCAATTCTTCCCCGACAAAATACTTGTGGCCAAAAGACGATAAAGCTCTTTTCAACTCATCAAAAATTCGTGGTTCAATTTTGGTCATTTTACCTATCTCCTAAATTTTTTAAGGGTGTATCCATTTCTAATACTAAAACCCTGTAAATCTAATATACAAAAAAACGGTTCTTTTGCAAGTTGTGTGGAATTCCTGAAAACCGATAGTCATGGAATTTGATAATTGTAGCTTTTTAATGACTGTACCCTGGCTTCTTTCGAATTTCTATGAGATGCTTCCCCTGTGGTGGGGGACGGCAGCGACCTCTAACGAGTTCCATGCCTTAGTCGGGAACCGAAGTTTCCCGACTCCCCCCGATTCCAAGCTGGCAAGCTTGGAATCTTTTCACCACTAGGTTGCGCATTTCTTCTAATTCTTCAGAAGCCTATGATACACGCCCTCCCCTCCTTAGAGGGGAGGATTTTTAGATAGAGTGGACAGCAGGAGATTGCATCCAGTAAACTCTGGCAAATAAATGCTCATGTTTCCGATAGCCGAAAGCAGAGCGCTTCAGAAGCTTAATTTTATTATTAGTTCCTTCAACGAGGCCATTATTGTAAGGCACAGAAAGGGCTAGACGGATAGATTCTTCCTTCTTTAAAAGAAAAGCTAGCTTATCACGAAAGCTTTGAGGGAGGAGCTCTGAATTTTGGCTCTCTCGAATCAAGTCAAAAAAGTAGTCCGCATTTCTTTCCTTAAAATATCCAAGTAGCAGTTGATAAAGGTTCCAAGTTTCCATCAACACAGGGCTATAATTGGCCAGTTCTAAAGCTATATCTTGTGCTCATAACAGACTCATA
>NZ_JACBXX010000154.1 GCF_013415245.1 Streptococcus danieliae
CGCAGGTGGTTACCAAAAGGGACCAAAGAAACAACTCCCAAAGAAGTCGCTTTTATTGAAAATTGGATAAACAATTATCCTAAAAAATGTTTGGACTACAAGTCACCAAAGGAATTTCTTAGTGGTGGCTAATTTCAACTTGAAATTTAGCAAAACATTTATTTTGAGGTTGACCTGTTCGAATCCACTGAATGACGTGCTTTTTTGGCTTTTTTTTGCTATAATTGATAGATAGTATTGTGTAGAGAAAGGCATTGGAAATGCAGGATAAACACCTTGTAGATGTAAATTTAACGAAAGAGATGAAGTCGAGTTTTATCGACTATGCCATGAGTGTTATCGTGTCTCGGGCTCTGCCGGATGTTCGAGATGGTTTAAAACCTGTTCATCGCCGTATTCTTTACGGAATGTATGATTTAGGAGTGACCCCAGATAAGCCCCATAAGAAATCCGCTCGTATTACCGGGGATGTCATGGGTAAATACCACCCTCATGGAGATTCGTCAATCTATGAAGCAATGGTACGGATGGCCCAGTGGTGGTCTTACCGTCACATGCTGGTTGATGGTCACGGGAACTTTGGTTCCATGGATGGGGACGGTGCAGCGGCTCAGCGGTATACTGAGGCACGGATGAGTAAAATTGCTCTCGAATTACTGAGAGATATTCAAAAAGACACCGTTGATTTTGTTCCCAACTATGATGGGAGTGAAATGGAGCCGTCCATCCTACCCTCTCGCTTCCCCAATCTGCTTGTTAACGGGGCGACAGGGATTGCGGTTGGGATGGCCACCAATATTCCGCCGCATAACCTAAGCGAATCGATTGATGCGGTCAAGTTGCTGATGGATAATCCAGAAGCAACCACCCGTGAATTGATGGATGTTTTGCCAGGTCCAGACTTTCCAACCGGAGCTCTGGTTATGGGCCGTTCAGGGATTCACAGAGCTTATGAGACCGGGAAGGGTTCTATTGTCCTTCGTTCTCGGACCGAGATTGAGGAAACCAAGTCTGGCCGGGAACGGATTGTCGTGACCGAATTTCCCTATATGGTCAACAAAGCCAAGGTCCAAGAGCACATTGTCAAATTGGTTCAAGAGAAGCGGATTGATGGAATCACTGCGGTCAGAGACGAGTCTAACCGAGAAGGGGTTCGCTTTGTGATTGAGATTCGCAGAGACGCATCCGCCAATGTGATCCTAAATAACCTCTTTAAGCTGACCCAGATGCAGACCAACTTCTCCTTCAATATGTTGGCGATCCAGAATGGCGTTCCTAAAATTCTCTCCCTTCGAGAGATTCTCGGTGCCTATATCGATCATCAGATCGATGTTGTTGTTCGCCGGACTCGTTTTGATAAGGAAAAAGCAGAAGCTAGAGCCCATATCTTAGAAGGTCTGTTGATTGCGCTGGATCATATTGATGAAGTTATTCAAATCATTCGTAATAGCGAGACCGATGCCCAGGCTCAAGCCGAGTTAATGGAGCGTTTCCAACTATCGGAACGGCAAAGTCAAGCCATCCTAGACATGCGCCTCCGCCGTCTGACAGGCTTGGAACGCGATAAGATTCAGTCCGAATATGACCAGCTCTTGGAATTGATTGCGGACTTGGCAGATATTCTGGCAAAACCAGAACGTGTTAAACAGATTATCCAAGAAGAACTGGATGAGATTAAACATAAATATGCCGATCCTCGTCGAACTGAATTGATGATTGGCGAGATTCTGAGTCTTGAGGATGAAGACCTCATTGAAGAAACCGATGTCTTGATCACCCTGTCCAATAAGGGCTACATCAAGCGGTTGGATCAATCTGAGTTTACGGCTCAAAAACGGGGCGGACGTGGTGTCCAAGGAACGGGTGTCAAGGATGACGATTTTGTCAGCCAATTGGTTTCGACCAGCACCCATGACCACCTGCTCTTCTTTACAAATCGCGGCCGAGTCTATCGCCTCAAAGGCTATGAAATCCCTGAGTATGGCCGGACAGCCAAAGGCTTGCCGATTATCAACCTTCTGAAATTGGAAGAGGGTGAAAGCATTCAGGCTCTTATGAATGTGACCAAGGAGCAGGAAGATGAAGGATTCTTCTTTTTCACCACCAAGTCTGGTATTATCAAACGAGTTCCGATTTCAGCCTTTAAAAATATCCGTCAAAATGGCTTGCTGGCTCTCAAACTCCGCGATGAAGATGAGTTGATTAACGTGCTCTTGACCGATGGCCAATCCGAAATCTTAATCGGAACCCGCTATGGTTATGCAGTCCGCTTTAAGGAAAACAGCCTGCGCCCGCTGGGGCGTGGTGCCGCTGGGGTCAAGGGTGTGAGTCTACGCGACCAAGACCAGGTAGTAGGCGCAAGTATCGTAACCGATGATGATGATTTAGTTGTGATCACAGAATTAGGTTATGGAAAACGAACCCCCGCCAAAGAATTCCCAACTAAAAATCGGGGTGGTAAGGGGATGATCCTCGCAAAAATCACTGAAAAGAATGGTCCACTTGTCGGCCTAAGAACAGTTAGTGAGGAACATGATTTAATGGTTATGACCGATAAAGGGGTGGTGATTCGGACCCATGCAGCAGATATCAGCCGCATTGGCCGTGCTGCTCAAGGAGTTAAGATCATGCGTTTGATTGAGGACTCTCGGATTGTAACCTTTACAACAATTGATGCAGAAATGGAAGAAACAATCGAAGATGGCGAAGAATAAAAAGAAAACGAGAAACTGGCCACGTTACCTGCTTGCAGGAATTCTCTTTGTTGTGGCACTGGGATTGATTTTTAACAGTTCAATCCGGAATATGATTATGGTCTACCATACCAACCAATACCAGGTTGCTAAAGTTTCCAAAGAAAAGATTGAAGAAAATAAGGCAGCAGAGGCCAACTTTGATTTTCAAAGTGTTGAAGCCTTATCAACAGAGCGAGTCCTAGAAGCGCAAATGAATCAGCAGGAACTCCCTGTTATTGGTGGGATTGCGATTCCCGATTTGAGTGTTAACCTACCCATCTTTAAAGGGTTGGCTAATGAGGTCCTTTATTATGGAGCCGGTACCATGAAGGCTGACCAGGTGATGGGACAAGGCAACTATTCGCTAGCTAGCCACCATGTCTTTGGGATTACAGGTGCCAATCAGATGCTCTTTTCACCATTGGAAAATGCCCAAAATGGTATGAAAATCTATTTGACAGATAAGGACAAGGTTTATACCTATACCATTAAGAGCGTTGAGACTGTTACACCGGATCGGATTGATGTGATCCAGGATACGGAAGGTGTAAATGAGCTGACGCTGGTGACCTGTGAGGACGCAGCAGCAGTCTATCGGACCATTGTGAAGGCTGATTTGACAGAGGAGTCTGACTTTAATAGCACCAATCCAGAAGTCTTAAAAGCATTTGAAAGTAGCTACAATCAAATGCAGTTGTAATCGTCCAAGGTTTGGGACAAGTTGTTCCAAACCTTTTTCTAATAGAAAGGAAGGCCACCGTGAGGTCAGATTATCGTTCGAAGAAAGCGGAACGACGTCGACGGGAACGGCGAACTTTAGGAATACTTTTTACTTTATTAGTACTTTTACTGGCTCTTTTTCTCAGTCTCGACTTTTTGGAAAAAGGAAAAAAGAGTCTAATAGCACCGCTCCTTTCTTTTTTTCAACCCAAAGAAGTCGCCAAACCGCGGTTTAACAAGGGTAATCAGGTTCTCTACAAGGATGGCGATGAGGAAATCATTGGTCGTGTAGTCAAAAGTACCGAAGATCCTGAGCTCGGCTTTGTTTATGAGGTCGAGCTGGAGTTAGGAGTGACGCAAAAGGAGATTCCGGAGAAGGAATTGTCGGCCGTTGCCACCCTCTATCAACTGGGGGAAGACGTAGATTTAGCGCCATCTTCGACCTTGGAAGGAAGCGGTCAAATTACGAAAATTAACCGTGTGCAGGATCAGATTATCTATGAGGCCTCGGTTGAAAATTTAGGCCACGTTTACGATATTAAAGAAGATGAGTTGAAAACTACGATTCAAATCGAGTTACGAGCGGAAAATAGTCGTGAGGAAAACAATGAAATTTTCCGACAAGCTCTGGAAGCATCCAGTAAAAATGGCTTTACCATCTTAGAGTTTCCAGAAGGGGAATTTGAGATGGGCTTTGATGACCCGGCCAAGGATTACTTTATCCTTCCCTCGAATATTCAGTTACGGGGGAATAACACAACTCTGGTTGTGGATGGTGCCATGTTCTGGTTTGGTTTAGCGACAGGACCAGGTGCGACAGACGGTCTAACCAATTTTATTTTGGAAGACTTGCATATTCGAGCTAAGGACTTGAAAAATGGCAACCAGTTTATGTTGATGGCCAATCATGGCTATAACTGGACCATTCGGAACAATCAATTTACCATGGTTCATAAAATGAGTAGCCATGTATTTGATTTAGGTGGCGTCCAATATGCAGAATTTATTGGAAATACCTTCGCTGGTTATGCCCCAAACCTAACGGCTACCAGTAGCCTCCCTGAAAATACAGACCTGCATCCTTTCTATGCCGAAGCGATTCAGTTGGATGCCAGCAATAATAGTGGTGTTTGGGATGGTGCCTATATCCGAAATATTGATCCCAACTATACTGCTAATAATCCGGAGACAATCCTATCTAGTGGTATTGTTATCCGCAACAACGAGTTTGTCCCTTATAAGGATTCCTCTGGTAAGATTGTCGCCTATGGCGCCACAGTCGGCCAGCATTCCTCTAAAGTGGGTTATATCACCTTATCTGGGAATCTCTTCCAGTCCACCCTATCTACCCGCTTTGGCCCTCTAGGAGACGATCGCTGGGTCCTTCGCCCAATCCACTTCCCCCTAGAGTCCACAACAGTCACCGAGTACGATAACCGGATTGAACCCTAGGAATGAGCCCAACAAAAAAAGGCTCTATAATTTCTATAGTGGGTAACGACCCAAAATAGGGATTATAGGGCTTTTTGAGGTACAAAAAAAGCCCCATATGACCTATAATGAATAGTGACCAAACCAACATTAGGAGAATCATATGGAACTTATTTATAATACCACAGAATTACTCGGAATTACAGATAAG
>NZ_JACBXX010000021.1 GCF_013415245.1 Streptococcus danieliae
TAGCTCAAACTTTTGATGAGAGTTTGATCCTGGCTCAGGATGAACGCTGGCGGCGTGCCTAATACATGCAAGTAGAACGCTGAAGAAAGAGCTTGCTCTTTTGGAAGAGTTGCGAACGGGTGAGTAACGCGTAGGTAACCTGCCTGGTAGCGGGGGATAACTATTGGAAACGATAGCTAATACCGCATAATAGCTTTGATTGCATGATTGAAGTTTGAAAGATGCAACTGCATCACTACCAGATGGACCTGCGTTGTATTAGCTAGTAGGTGAGGTAAAGGCTCACCTAGGCGACGATACATAGCCGACCTGAGAGGGTGAACGGCCACACTGGGACTGAGACACGGCCCAGACTCCTACGGGAGGCAGCAGTAGGGAATCTTCGGCAATGGGGGCAACCCTGACCGAGCAACGCCGCGTGAGTGAAGAAGGTTTTCGGATCGTAAAGCTCTGTTGTAAGAGAAGAACGTGTGTGAGAGTGGAAAGTTCACACAGTGACGGTAACTTACCAGAAAGGGACGGCTAACTACGTGCCAGCAGCCGCGGTAATACGTAGGTCCCGAGCGTTATCCGGATTTATTGGGCGTAAAGCGAGCGCAGGCGGTTGGATAAGTCTGAAGTTAAAGGCTGTGGCTTAACCATAGTATGCTTTGGAAACTGTTCAACTTGAGTACAGAAGGGGAGAGTGGAATTCCATGTGTAGCGGTGGAATGCGTAGATATATGGAGGAACACCGGTGGCGAAAGCGGCTCTCTGGTCTGTAACTGACGCTGAGGCTCGAAAGCGTGGGTAGCGAACAGGATTAGATACCCTGGTAGTCCACGCCGTAAACGATGAGTGCTAGGTGTTAGGCCCTATCCGGGGCTTAGTGCCGCAGCTAACGCATTAAGCACTCCGCCTGGGGAGTACGACCGCAAGGTTGAAACTCAAAGGAATTGACGGGGGCCCGCACAAGCGGTGGAGCATGTGGTTTAATTCGAAGCAACGCGAAGAACCTTACCAGGTCTTGACATCCCAGTGACCGCCCTAGAGATAGGGTTTCCCTTAGGGGCACTGGTGACAGGTGGTGCATGGTTGTCGTCAGCTCGTGTCGTGAGATGTTGGGTTAAGTCCCGCAACGAGCGCAACCCTTATTGTTAGTTGCCATCATTCAGTTGGGCACTCTAGCGAGACTGCCGGTAATAAACCGGAGGAAGGTGGGGATGACGTCAAATCATCATGCCCCTTATGACCTGGGCTACACACGTGCTACAATGGCTGGTACAACGAGTCGCAAGTCGGTGACGGCAAGCAAATCTCTTAAAGCCAGTCTCAGTTCGGATTGTAGGCTGCAACTCGCCTACATGAAGTCGGAATCGCTAGTAATCGCGGATCAGCACGCCGCGGTGAATACGTTCCCGGGCCTTGTACACACCGCCCGTCACACCACGAGAGTTTGTAACACCCGAAGTCGGTGAGGTAACCTATTAGGAGCCAGCCGCCTAAGGTGGGATAGATGATTGGGGTGAAGTCGTAACAAGGTAGCCGTATCGGAAGGTGCGGCTGGATCACCTCCTTTCTAAGGATAAGGAAACACATTGGTACTTGTTCAGTTTTGAGAGGTCATGTAGATGACTTAAAATAGAAGAAACCCGGTTTAAAAGACCATGAGGGGCCTTAGCTCAGCTAAGCGAATCGAAGGTGAAGCTTTGTCTCGAGCTTGCGCAGAGACAGGGACAGCGTCCAATCTCACAGATAACTAACAAAAGAATAGAACAAACCCGGTTAAAAAAACCAACAAGGGGCCTTAGCTCAGCTGGGAGAGCGCCTGCTTTGCACGCAGGAGGTCAGCGGTTCGATCCCGCTAGGCTCCATAGGGTAGAAAAGCTTTGTGGTTTTAATATCCTAAGAGAACATTGAAAATTGAATATCTATATCAAAAGAAAGTAACAAGAAATAAACCGAAACGCTGAACGCATAAGAGTTTACTTAATTCAGGTAGAGTTAAGAAGAAGGTTAAGTTAGTAAGGGCGCACGGTGGATGCCTTGGCACTAGGAGCCGATGAAGGACGTGACAAACGACGAAATGCTTTGGGTAGCTGTAAGTAAGCGATGATCCAGAGATGTCCGAATGGGGGAACCCACTAGTTAATGGCTAGTATCTTTAGTTGTTAAGACTAAAGAGGGAAGACGCAGTGAACTGAAACATCTAAGTAGCTGCAGGAAGAGAAAGCAAACGCGATTGCCTGAGTAGCGGCGAGCGAAACGGCAGGAGGGCAAACCGAGTGGTTTACCACTCGGGGTTGTAGGACTGCGAGATGCGAAGATAGATTATAGAAGAATGACATGGGAAGGTCAGCCAAAGAGAGTGAGAGCCTCGTATTTAAAATGATTTATTGAGCTAGCAGTATCCTGAGTACGGCGGGACACGAGAAATCCCGTCGGAATCTGGGAGGACCATCTCCCAACCCTAAATACTCCCTAGTGACCGATAGTGAACCAGTACCGTGAGGGAAAGGTGAAAAGCACCCCGGGAGGGGAGTGAAAAAGAACCTGAAACCGTGTGCCTACAAGAAGTTCGAGCCCGTTAATGGGTGAGAGCGTGCCTTTTGTAGAATGAACCGGCGAGTTACGATTACATGCGAGGTTAAGTTGAAGAGACGGAGCCGTAGGGAAACCGAGTCTGAATAGGGCGCTATAGTATGTAGTCGTAGACCCGAAACCATGTGACCTACCCATGAGCAGGTTGAAGGTGAGGTAAAACTCACTGGAGGACCGAACCAGGGCACGTTGAAAAGTGCTTGGATGACTTGTGGGTAGCGGAGAAATTCCAAACGAACTTGGAGATAGCTGGTTCTCTCCGAAATAGCTTTAGGGCTAGCGTCGACATTAAGAATCTTGGAGGTAGAGCACTGTTTGGGTGAGGGGTCCATCTCGGATTACCAATCTCAGATAAACTCCGAATGCCAATGATTTATGGTCGGCAGTCAGACTGCGAGTGCTAAGATCCGTAGTCGAAAGGGAAACAGCCCAGACCACCAGCTAAGGTCCCAAAATAATTGTTAAGTGGAAAAGGATGTGGGGTTGCACAGACAACTAGGATGTTAGCTTAGAAGCAGCTATTCATTCAAAGAGTGCGTAATAGCTCACTAGTCGAGTGACCCTGCGCCGAAAATGTACCGGGGCTAAAACAATTTACCGAAGCTGTGGATCCTAATAAGGATGGTAGGAGAGCGTTCTATGTGTGGCGAAGGTGTACCGTGAGGAGCACTGGAACGCATAGAAGTGAGAATGCCGGTATGAGTAGCGCAAGATGGGTGAGAATCCCATCCACCGTAAGACTAAGGTTTCCAGGGGAAGGCTCGTCCGCCCTGGGTTAGTCGGGACCTAAGGAGAGACCGAAAGGTGTATTCGATGGACAACAGGTTGATATTCCTGTACTAGTATATAGAGTGAAGGAGTGACGCAGAAGGCTAGGGGAAGCCAGTTAATGGATTCTGGTCTAAGCAGTGAGGTGTGGTAAGAGTCAAATGCTTTTACCTGTAACATTGAGCTGTGATGGGGAGGTGACTAATGTCACCGAGTCCCTGATGTCAGGCTGCCGAGAAAAGCTTCTAGCGCTAATCTATATACTACCCGTACCGCAAACCGACACAGGTAGTCGAGGCGAGTAGCCTCAGGTGATCGAGAGAACTCTCGTTAAGGAACTCGGCAAAATGGCCCCGTAACTTCGGGAGAAGGGGCGCTCAGTATAACTGAGCCGCAGTGAAAAGGCCCAAGCAACTGTTTATCAAAAACACAGCTCTCTGCTAAATCGTAAGATGATGTATAGGGGGTGACGCCTGCCCGGTGCTGGAAGGTTAAGAGGAGTGCTTAGACGGTAAGTCGAAGGTATGAATTGAAGCCCCAGTAAACGGCGGCCGTAACTATAACGGTCCTAAGGTAGCGAAATTCCTTGTCGGGTAAGTTCCGACCCGCACGAAAGGCGTAATGATTTGGGCACTGTCTCAACGAGAGACTCGGTGAAATTTTAGTACCTGTGAAGATGCAGGTTACCCGCGACAGGACGGAAAGACCCCATGGAGCTTTACTGCAGTTTGATATTGAGTATCTGTGCCACATGTACAGGATAGGTAGGAGCCAATGATCTAGGGACGCCAGTTTCTAGTGAGGCGTTGTTGGGATACTACCCTTGTTGTATGGCTACTCTAACCCGGATAGGTGATCCCTATCGGAGACAGTGTCTGACGGGCAGTTTGACTGGGGCGGTCGCCTCCTAAAAGGTAACGGAGGCGCCCAAAGGTTCCCTCAGACTGGTTGGAAATCAGTCGCAGAGTGTAAAGGTATAAGGGAGCTTGACTGCGAGAGCTACAACTCGAGCAGGGACGAAAGTCGGGCTTAGTGATCCGGTGGTTCCGTATGGAAGGGCCATCGCTCAACGGATAAAAGCTACCCTGGGGATAACAGGCTTATCTCCCCCAAGAGTTCACATCGACGGGGAGGTTTGGCACCTCGATGTCGGCTCGTCGCATCCTGGGGCTGTAGTCGGTCCCAAGGGTTGGGCTGTTCGCCCATTAAAGCGGCACGCGAGCTGGGTTCAGAACGTCGTGAGACAGTTCGGTCCCTATCCGTCGCGGGCGTAGGAAATTTGAGAGGATCTGCTCCTAGTACGAGAGGACCAGAGTGGACTTACCGCTGGTGTACCAGTTGTCTCGCCAGAGGCACAGCTGGGTAGCTATGTAGGGAAGGGATAAACGCTGAAAGCATCTAAGTGTGAAACCCACCTCAAGATGAGATTTCCCATCAGTAATGAATAAGAGCCCTGAGAGATGATCAGGTAGATAGGTTAGGAGTGGAAGTTGTGTGAGCAATGTAGCGGACTAATACTAATAGCTCGAAGACTTATCCGAAGTCGTAAGACGACACTTATGTGTAAGTTTTGGTTCTTGTAAG
>NZ_JACBXX010000036.1 GCF_013415245.1 Streptococcus danieliae
TCTTGAGAACCATCTGGATAGGTCACAACAACCATCGCTGGCTTGTCACCTGGCTGGCTAGTGTCCACTGGGGTTTCAAATTCTACCTTAGTATCTGCTGGAAGCTCAGCTAGGTTGCTGATTGATTCCTCTGCGGATGGTGTTTCACCAACTTTAACAACTTGTTCAGCTGGAGCTGGTTCGTTAGTAGCTGCCTGAGTTGGATTTTCTTCAACCTTAACAGTTACAGGAACTTTGTCCTCAGAACCATCTGGGTAGGTTACAACTACCATGACTTGTTGATCGCCTGGTTGGCTAGTATCTACTGGAGTTTCGAAGGTAATCTTCGCATCTTTTGGTAGTTCATCAACGTTTGAGATGGACTTAGCTGGATCAACTTGATCACCAACTTTAACCGTTTGCACGACTGGAGCTGGTTCGTTAGTATCCGCTTGTTTTGGATTTTCTTCAACCTTAACAGTTACTGGAACCTTATCCTCAGAACCATCTGGGTAAGTCACAACTACCATGGCTTGTTGATCGCCTGGCTGGCTAGTGTCTACTGGAGTTTCAAAGGTAATCTTCGCATCTTTTGGTAGTTCATCAACGTTTGAGATGGACTTAGCTGGATCAACTTGATCACCAACTTTAACCGTTTGCACGACTGGAGCTGGTTCGTTACGATCAGCCTCTTTTTCAGGCTCAGTCACAGTAATCTTAAACTCTTCTGTAACTGGGTTGCCTTGAGCGTCTTTGACAGGATTACCATCTTTGTCCAGAACTGTTACAGTCACTGTGCTTTCGCCAGCTGTAGTTGGAGTTCCAGAGATTGTGTTGGTTGTTGGATCGAAGCTGACGCCTTCTGGGAGACCGTCAACCTTGAGTGAACCGCCTGTTGGAACTTTTTGAGCCGCAACTGGAACATCCTTGATTGGGCTGCCTTGTTCAACAGTTTGATCATCAATTGGTGTGATCGAAGCTGCAGCGGAGTTCGGATCTTTTGGATTGGTTCCGTCAGTTCCCTCGTTAGTATCTGGGATACCATCGTTATCATCATCCGCATCGTCCTTGTCTGGCGTGTTATCACCATCGGTATCCAAGTAGAAGTTAGCTTTCACTTGGTCGACAGAAGCATCTGGATAGGTTACAACGACAGGAACTTCTACTGTTTCAGCAGTTGTCGCTGTTGGCGATGCTGGAGCTGTAACAGTGACCACACCCGTGTTTTCATCAATCGCTACCGTGTAACCTTCTGGGGCAGTGTAGTCTGGTGCAATCGCAAACTTGGTTCCAGCTGGAGCTGTTGCTGGATTGCCATCCTTATCCGTCAGAGCTGGTGTTGAGGTAGCAGGTGTTCCTGGAACAACGTTTTTATCTTCATACTTAGGCTCAAGCGTGTCGGCTGCTTTCGTCGCCTCAGTCACAGTAATCTTGAACTCTTCTGTAACTGGGTTGCCTTGAGCGTCTTTGACAGGATTGCCTTCTTTGTCCAGAACTGTTACAGTCACTGTGCTTTCGCCAGCTGTAGTTGGAGTTCCAGAGATAGTGTTGGTTGTTGGATCAAAGCTCACACCTTCTGGGAGGCCTTCAACCTTGAGTGAACCGCCTGTTGGAACTTTTTGAGCCGCAACTGGAACATCCTTGATTGGGCTGCCTTGTTCGACAGTTTGATCATCAATTGGTGTGATCGAAGCTGCAGCGGAGTTCGGATCTTTTGGATTGGTTCCGTCAGTTCCCTCGTTAGTATCTGGGATACCATCGTTATCGTCATCCGCATCGTCCTTGTCTGGCGTGTTATCACCATCTGTATCCAAGTAGAAGTTAGCTTTCACTTGGTCGACAGAAGCATCTGGATAGGTTACAACGACAGGAACTTCTACTGTTTCAGCAGTTGTCGCTGTTGGCGATGCTGGAGCTGTAACAGTGACCACACCCGTGTTTTCATCAATCGCTACCGTGTAACCTTCTGGGGCAGTGTAGTCTGGTGCAATCGCAAACTTGGTTCCAGCTGGAGCTGTTGCTGGATTGCCATCCTTATCCGTCAGAGCTGGTGTTGAGGTAGCAGGTGTTCCTGGAACAACGTTTTTATCTTCATACTTAGGCTCAAGCGTGTCGGCTGCTTTCGTCGCCTCAGTCACAGTAATCTTGAACTCTTCTGTAACTGGGTTGCCTTGAGCGTCTTTGACAGGATTGCCTTCTTTGTCCAGAACTGTTACAGTCACTGTGCTTTCGCCAGCTGTAGTTGGAGTTCCAGAGATAGTGTTGGTTGTTGGATCAAAGCTCACACCTTCTGGGAGGCCTTCAACCTTGAGTGAACCGCCTGTTGGAACTTTTTGAGCCGCAACTGGAACATCCTTGATTGGGCTGCCTTGTTCGACAGTTTGATCATCAATTGGTGTGATCGAAGCTGCAGCGGAGTTCGGATCTTTTGGATTGGTTCCGTCAGTTCCCTCGTTAGTATCTGGGATACCATCGTTATCGTCATCCGCATCGTCCTTGTCTGGCGTGTTATCACCATCTGTATCCAAGTAGAAGTTAGCTTTCACTTGGTCGACAGAGGCATCTGGATAGGTTACAACGACAGGAACTTCTACTGTTTCAGCGGTTGTCGCTGTTGGCGACGCTGGAGCTGTAACAGTGACTACACCTGTGTTTTCATCAATCGCTACCGTGTAGCCTTCTGGGGCAGTGAAGTCTGGGGCAATCGCAAACTTGGTTCCAGCTGGAGCTGTTGCTGGATTGCCATCCTTATCCGTCAGAGCTGGTGTTGAAGTTGCAGGTGTTCCTGGAACAACATTCTTGTCCTCATACTTAGGCTCAAGCGTGTCGGCTTGTTTGGCAACATCTGCTACAAAGGAATCCAAAGCGAGGGCGGTTGAAATATCCGACGTTGACACGCCTTGTAAAAAGACCCCTGAAGTGTAGACAGCGGGAGCGCTTAAATCTGGTTCGACCGTAATCGGTACAGAAGATGCTCGGCCGTCAGCGTCAGCTGTAACCGTTACAGGAGCACCGATTGGCTCTCCATTCTTGAACCACTGGATTTGATAATCGCGATTGGGCATCAAACCCGATGTTGTTGATTCAACGGTTGTACCAGGTGTAGCTTTATTATCAGTCGTATCATAAACCAAAACGTCATGATTTGGTTGTTGGGCCAGAATGGCAAAGTTTTGCCAGAAATTATTAGCTGCTGGTTGGGCACCGGTTAAGGTATCCGCAGTGCTTTGGAACATATTTGTTTGGTAATTATTGGACCAAACCGCATAATCATCAGCTAGTGGGAAAGCATAGACATAGTCACTGTTAATGTGACGGTGTTTTTGACCGATGGTACCGTTCCACTTCATGAGTGCATTGTGGTCTACATCTGCATCCGAAACAACTTTTCCATACTCCTCATCGGATATCTTCCAAGAGATACGCAAACCTGAGTTTTGTTGCGTACGGGAAACACCATACAAGCCCTTGAACGGAATGTAGTAAGAACCATCAGCTTTCACAACTCCAACTACCGTTTCGGCAATATGCGAACCAACTCCATTTGCCGCCTGGTAATCCGCAACGATTTGTTTTTGAGCTGCCGCAAAATCGTCTAAGGTATAGTTCTTATTGTCGTTTTTCCAAGCGTCAAATAAACGGGCAACTTCATCATTGACGTAAGAAGCAACAACTTTTACACCGGTAGCATTCTGGTCACCCTTGTCTTGTGGCAAGGTACCGCCTTGGATCCACTGGTTGGCCAAGGTTCCCGGAGCATCTCCATTTTCATACCAAACATTACCACGAAGGGTTCCGTAGTTCCCAGATTCTGGCCATTCACCACTGACCGTCTCAGCCTCGCTCCACTCGGCTTTCGGTTTGGCTAGCCAAGATTCTGTGAATGGTTTTTCCTGAAGAATCACATGCGAATTGACAATCCGGTTCACACCAGCTGTGAAATCCCAGGATTCATTCTTCCGGTTGGTCCGGGTGTGGAATCCATAGGTTTTATCACCATGTTGAATGATATTGTATTTAGCTGGATCTGGATTCTCCACCCAGGTCCGGATGGCAAATTTGGTATCCCCAGCCATTTGGAAGCTATGGGAGGTTCCAGAAGCATCCACTACCGGTTCTGATAAATCAATGACAAAAGTTCCGTCTTCATTGGTTGTAGAGTAATAAACCGGTGAAACGAAACCTTTCCCATTCACCCACTGAATGTAGACCTTGACGCCGCCTAGCATTTTGGAATTTGCATTCGTTCCATCAAGCGTATCATCACGATAAAGCCAAGCTTTACCTTGGTAACCTTGACGCTGCATATCCGTTCCAGGCTTATGGATAGCCTCGCTAATATCAAACGGCGGTGTATTCTGATCCGTACCAGTGGCTACAGCTCGGAATCTTGAACGGGTCGGACGGTTCCCAGTTGTCACATAAGCCGCCTGCAGGCTCTCTGTCACCTTGTCTATATTTGACAAGCTGTCAACTGAAGCTTGCAAAGACTCAGTGTCCACTAACGTTTGAGAAGCGTTCTCTACAACTGGAAGTGAAACCTGCAAAGATTCCTTGGAAGGAGCTTCAACAACTTCTCCTGCTGGCTCTTGAACTGAGCTGTCTGAAGTATCAGCAACAGTCCGTTCTGCTACAGCAGTTGAAGCCGATGGGACAGCTACCTCCGGTTTGCTGGTTTCAGTAGTAGAAGATGAAACCACTTTATCTTCGGACTTCTGACTGTCTGAAGTTGCTGTTTTTACCTCTTCTTTTTTAGGATGTTTCATCAGTCCTAGG
>NZ_JACBXX010000068.1 GCF_013415245.1 Streptococcus danieliae
AACCTTAAAATCCATTGTGAATAGAGAATGGACAAGGTCCTTTCTAGATACGTAGTGGTTTTATATTGTTGTATTTCAAAACTAAGCATCCATTATTTTTCAACTTTTGATTTTAAATGAGTATAAAATAGCACCATCCTGAATTACTGTCTTCCGATATGAGCCTCTCGTTAAAGTCTTGTGGTAAATCAATCCATAAGTCTTCTAAAATTTGACGTATAATATCGCTCTTATCAATAAATTCTTTAAATCTGACAAGATATAGCAAGCCATCATTATACTTTGTGTTCAACATATTTGATGAATTTCTTCTAAAATCTAGACTGATTTTCCTATATTTTTGTAATTCTTCCATCATAAATCACCTCCACAGTAAGCACAGAAAACTTTTGAAGCACCTGCACTAAATAAAACTTTTTCATGTTTTTCGCACATCCCACAAGTAAATACTTCTTCAACGGAGTCTATTTCAGATGGCTTAGCAATGGAGTTATGTTTTATCTTCTTGAAATCAACCTTAAAATTCTTTGAACTTTTGATTGAACCCAAACTCTTATTTATAGTGTTAATCATCCATTTTTCAGAGAGATTTTGAATATAGGCTAATATTTCTTTTGAATAGAACTTATCAGCATCATCAACTAATCCGCAATACGGACAAAATAATTCCTCGAGTTCAAAATCTTCATCTTGTACTTCGAAAGCTAATAGCTTAAACTGTTCTTCGCAAAATGGGCACTCATAAGTAAAGTAGCCTTCCGAATCGGCTTCAAACTCAATTGTAAAACTTTCCATTTACTATCCAATCTTTCTTAATAATTTAATTTTTTTCTTAATTTCTAACAGAATAAAACAAAGACCATACAACATTTATCAAATATAAATGAGCTCTCTTGGCTACCGTTACTCATCAAAACTAATTTCTTCTTCAGCAATACTGTGAACTTGAATCAGTTCTTCCACATCGATTCTTTGCACTAACCAGCCACGCATCGAACATTGACTTATAAAGTCATCAATCCTGTTTACTCCGTTGATTTCCTTAAGAGTAATAACTATGCCAAAATGTAATCTATGCCCATCTCCAGCGTTTAACCTTTCCTTAGTCTTAAGGCTGAATCCCCACAAACCATTATCATAGGCTTTCTTAGCACGTCCGCGTGGTTTAATATATTCTATAATTGATTTTACATTATCCCATTTTCTATATTGTTCCCGAGCATCTTCTTCATGGAGAGCCACATTATCACTTTGCTTATTATCATTTATAGTTTTGATACCTTTACCATTAGGTAGCATTCTTCCAAAATAAATATCTAATTCTGTATTAGTATAATCAACCCCCTGGTTTCTGGAACATTTTGGGAAATAACACAGTGTCGCTTTAGCAACAAAAGGATGTTGCCCATTTACAATAGGAACTGGTAATTGATGATTATATGTATCATACTTAAGAGATTCTCCAAATAAAATGAATTTTATCTCATCATCTTTCGAGTTTATTACATCATTAATATCTTGAGGAACTACTCCGTAACCTATAATATTTGAAGGTGCTATATTTTGGCTCCAAGATATAGCTGAGTCAATTACTAATGCTTTGGCTACTTCCCTGCTTAATCCCACTTTATGAATTAGATATGCAATTTTCCTCGTAATCCAAGGTGTAGCAAATGAGGTTCCCTTAACAAAACCTTCCCCTAGCGGGAAACAGACCTTAATTCTATCTCTACCATCTCCACCATAATAACTAACATCCGGTTTGTTAAAGAAAGATAAAACTTTACCTATTCTGGAATATGAAGCAGGCGCATTTTCTTTATTGACTGCATTAACGATAAGTGAATTTATAGAGTCTGCCGGCGCTCCAATTAACATAGGATTATCCGAATCTAATGGTTTATTTGTTCCAGAAACAACAAATATGACATCATAATCATATTGAATTTTGTCCAATATAGCCGCCTCGGGGGAGATGAAATCTTTATGAATTTCAAGTGCAGAACCAAGGGACAAATTCCAAACTTTAATTTCTCGATTTTCGGCAACTATCTCTTTTATGTGTTTCATAATAGTGAAGGAACTAAATTGCTTGCTTGTAGCAACACCAAAATGTTTAACTCTGAAACGTCCACAATTGTCATTAAGGTCAGGATTAATAGAGGCTCCATCAACAATTATAGATGAGACACCAGTCCCGTGCTCGTAGTCACTAGGCGTTTTTTCAATTTGGCTATCAATTCTATCTTCATATTTAACCCATCTAGAAAAATAAACTCTCTCATCAAATAAAGTATCAATAACACCGACAATAGGTTCGTTGGAAGGATCTGGAATTGATAACATTTGACTCGAATTTACCTCATCAAAATCCAGAATATCTAACTGAGATAAGTCCACGGTTGCCATGGATATGAGGTAAGGCGCTTTTTCCATTATTAAGGTAATCTCATCCGGAGTTAATAAAATGGTTGAATCATCTATTACTCTACTAATAGAAATATCTAATCCTAATCTACGAAGTAGTTCAGACGTTTGCAACTCTGTTTTAAACACACTAACAATTGATAACTGTCCTGAATCAATATTTGTTTCGGGAACGGTGAACTCTTTAATAGAACTAACATCAACAATAACTTGTAGAAATGTAGTTTTCGATAACTTAGAACTTCTGTATGGATGCAACTTAGCATTTATTGCATCAACTATTTCTGTAGTAATCTTGCCAGAAAATTCTTCATTAAGTATTTCTATTGCTAAATCTAATTTATTTATTGTTTCGATAATAGTATTGTTGTCAACATAGTAAGTAATGGCATGTCGTATCTTGTCACCTTCTATATATCGAGCGCCAACAATTAAATCATTTGGAATAGTGCGGCTATTCTTCTTCAATAGCTCTTTTGCTCGCCGACTCTTAGCTACTATGTCTTTATAAATAATTGTTATAAACGCCCCTTCAAAATAGGTAACAGTTTCCCAATATTGTCTTAGTGAATCTAGTTGATTTCTTAATTCAATTAATTCATTAATCGTCACAACTTTATTGGATAAGAGCTTAGGCGCTCCTGGTTTACTACTATTTGATCGTTGCTCAAAACGCCCCTTTAATTGTAAAAGCTCATTCATCTATATCAATTCTCCTTTAATTCTCTAGCTGTTTGACTTTTAGATATTCCTGTCAAAATTTCAATTTCTCTTACCGTAAATCCTAATTCTTTCAATTCTTTTAAAGTTGTGTTTTCAACTGGTTGGTAAAAAATTGAAAATAATCGTCGTAAATAGTCGAACTTATCTGTTAAGCTGCTGAACGCGACTGCACTTTTCAAGATATTCTTAAGCTCTCCAGGGTATGGAATAGGGGAACTAAGCGTAACTATCTTTTTAAAAAGCCTCACATTTTTACCTGAATGTTTCGAATCGTTCAAAATGGTAGACATCATAGATTCCGCAATCACTAACAAATCTTCTTGATTATACCTGTTAAAGTTAATAACAGCATCAAATCGACGAATTAGAGCTTTATCAAAGGCATTAAATAAATTAGTAGTTGCAATCAAAACAATTCCATCTCGTAACGCATCCATCCCTTTTAATATTGCTGTAGTTGCACGCCCCATCTCTCTTAGGTCATTATTATCTAATCTGTTTAATGCTATAGCATCAATTTCATCAAACAAAATAAGTGTTTGTTCAGGATGTGTAAAACTATTAATCTCTTTAAATAAATTAGCTATATTTTTGGCAGTTTGACCTAATTTACTATCAATAATAGTTTCAAAGTCCACAACATATAGCTCTCTTTGTAGTAAGCGAGCAATCTGCTTTACTGTCTCTGTCTTCCCTGTTCCGGGCGCACCTTCAAACAGAAATTTGTCTACGCCAATATTTCGTCGAACGGCATTTACTACTCCAATAATATCTGAAGATATTGCTTCTGGAAGTGGTAATGGACTAAAATTTGTCAACTGAATTTTTCTTAGCGATTCAAATTTATCTTCGCTTACTTGCGGAATAAATGTATTGTTTTCTGAAAGCATAGCTATAATGTATTCCGCTAATTGGTGATCTCCAGCTTTATCGAATGCTTTAGCTATCTCATAGGCTTCAGTTCGAAACCCAGAAGCGTTACCCTCAGTAAAATATCTAATAAGGTTTAACACTTGTTTTTTTTTCATTTCTCTATCCTCCTTAAAATATTATAACAAACATATGGGACAAGGTAAACATTTTGGGGACAAGAATGCCTTTTTAAATGTCAAGATATAAAAGACAAAAATTTTAAAATGAAGTTAGCCACCCATCCTATCTGCTAGATAAGTACTACAACTCATTCTGATGAGTTGTCTGATTTCATTTGATAATAGGTTTGGAGCTGTTAGGCTAATTGGCCAAGGCTAATGATAGCCTTGGTTTAGCCCTCAAAACAGCTTCAAAAGTCCCTGTTGTCAAATGAAATCCTTTTGTAAGGTATAAGAAAACACCTCCGTGCTATACTTGTTGTTCACCACAAACAAAAGGAAGGGCACAGAGATGCAAAACAATTATACAACAAAAGGAAAACATTTGACAATTAATGATCGTCGCTACATTGAACGATGGAACAAAGAAGGAAAATCCAATCGAGAAATTGCTCGCCTACTTGGAAGAGCTCCTCAAACAATCAATAACGAAATCAAGCGAGGGCAAGTCTTACAACAAGTGAG
>NZ_JACBXX010000156.1 GCF_013415245.1 Streptococcus danieliae
AATCGTTATGTATCAGCACAAGATATAGCTTTAGAACTGGCCAATTATAGCCCTGTGTTGATGGAAACTTGGAACCTTTATCAACTGCTACTTGGATATTTTAAGGAAAGAAATGCGGACTACTTTTTTGACTTGATTCGAGAGAGCCAAAATTCAGAGCTCCTCCCTCAAAGCTTTCGTGATAAGCTAGCTTTTCTTTTAAAGAAGGAAGAATCTATCCGTCTAGCCCTTTCTGTGCCTTACAATAATGGCCTCGTTGAAGGAACTAATAATAAAATTAAGCTTCTGAAGCGCTCTGCTTTCGGCTATCGGAAACATGAGCATTTATTTGCCAGAGTTTACTGGATGCAATCTCCTGCTGTCCACTCTATCTAAAAATCCTCCCCTCTAAGGAGGGGAGGGCGTGTATCATAGGCTTCTGAAGAATTAGAAGAAATGCGCAACCTAGTGGTGAAAAGATTCCAAGCTTGCCAGCTTGGAATCGGGGGGAGTCGGGAAACTTCGGTTCCCGACTAAGGCATGGAACTCGTTAGAGGTCGCTGCCGTCCCCCACCACAGGGGAAGCATCTCATAGAAATTCGAAAGAAGCCAGGGTACAGTCATTAAAAAGCTACAATTATCAAATTCCATGACTATCGGTTTTCAGGAATTCCACACAACTTGCAAAAGAACCGATTTTTTGGGTAGTGAACCATGGATCACCGTTTTGAAAAACTTACTCAAGGTGCTATAATATAAGTTAATGATAACGGTTTAACAAAGGAGCTAGAGAATGGCAAAAAGAAGAGAGTTTTCAGAGTTGTCGCGAGTTCAACTACCAGCAGCTTTACATTTGATGCGTTTAGGATACACCTACTTACCCCATGATGGAGAGGATCTCCCTGCGCGAGACGAGGACACGAACATTCTGGTTTCAATTTTTAGAAATCAGTTTCTGAAGCTCAATGATGGCTTAACAGACCAGGATTTTGCCCGTGAATTCGAAAACATTAAGCTAGAACTCGATTATTCTGATTTGGGACGTGCCTTCTTTAACCGTCTTCAGGGTGCAGATGGCAGGAAATACATTGACTGGGAAAATCCAGCCAATAACACCTATCACATTGCTCTTGAAGTTACCTGTGAAAACGGTCAAGACAGTTTTCGTCCAGACATTATGATTTTCATTAACGGCCTACCTTTATCTTATTTGGAAGTGAAGATGCCAAATGCTATCCGAGATGGGAAAACAGGGATACAGTCTGAGCGAGCACGTACTAAAATGCGCTTTGAGAACCGCAAATTCCGTCGTTTTAATAATATCACTCAATTGTTAACATTTTCAGATAACCTTCCTTACATGCTGGAGGATGGGCAGCAAGCAGTCGGTTCCTATTATTGTTCCAATGCTTTTTCGCAGACCAAATTTAATGCGTTTAAGGAGGAGCGGGGGACTGAGCTTCAACTTGCGGATCCGCCAAGTGAAGAGAAGCAAGATCTGGTCCTTAGAGATATGCACCGGACAGCCCTGAAGTCCTCTGCTGATTTCCTCAGCAATTTATCCCCCGATACTCCATGTAATTCATTTCTTACCTCCATTTACCAGAAAGAACGCTTTCTATTTTTACTCCATTATGGACTGGTCTATGTAGAAGAGATGACCAAGGATGGAAAGATACAGCTGCAAAAGCATGTGATGCGCTATCCGCAATATTTTGCGACTAGAGCCATTGAAGATACGATTGAAAAAGGCAAGAAAAAAGGTGTTATTTGGCATACTCAGGGTTCAGGCAAAACAGCACTCGCTTTCTTTAATATCCGCTATTTAAGAGATTATTATTCAAAACAAGGAGTGGTTCCACAATTTTATTTTGTTGTGGATCGCTTGGATTTAGCTGATCAGGCCTTTAAGGAATTTAGCAAACGAGGATTGCAAGTGAAACGGATCCATCATTCAGGTGAGTTGGATGAAATACATGATGATTGCGATGTAGCCGTTGTCAATATTCAAAAATTTGAAGCTAGCTCCGATTTAACGGACAAATCAGGCTATGATCTGAATCGGCAAACTATTTATTTTATTGATGAAGCCCATCGTTCTTACAATAAGCAGGGTTCCTACTTGCCAAATCTCTATAATGCCGATGAAAATGCGATTAAGATTGCCTTAACAGGTACACCTTTAATAACTTATAAAAGAGATGAGAAGACTAAGGAAAGTCATGCAACGACACGAGATCTTTTTGGAGACTACATCCATAAGTATTATTACAATCAATCGATTGAGGATGGCTTCACTCTTAGAATGATGCGTGAAGACATCGAGACTGCTTATAAAGAGGGGCTACGCACCATCGAGAAGGAAATCCAAAAAGGTAGTTTGAGAAAAAGTGATATCTTTGCTCATCCACGCTATGTTTCAGCCATGCTGGACTTTATTTTGGACGATTTTGTTCAAGCCAGAGAGATTATTTTCGATGATGATTCGATTGGTGGAATGATTGTTTGTGACTCTGCAGAGCAAGCACGGGAACTCGAAAAGCAATTGGAGATGCGTCGGAGCAAGGGGGGAACGGAATTGACATCAGCTCTGATTCTCCATGACGAGGGGGATAAGACTTATAAAAAAGAGCGGGTTGCTGATTTTAAACGTGGCAAGGTTGATTTACTGATCGTCTATTCTATGCTCTTAACCGGATTTGATGCCCCACGCTTGAAACGTCTGTATCTAGGGCGTAAGGTAAAGGCCCACAATCTTTTGCAGACTTTGACACGGGTTAACCGTCCTTATAAAGATTATAGCTTTGGCTATGTGATTGATTTTGCAGACATCTCCGATGAATTCGACAAAACCAATCGTGCCTATTTAGAAGAGCTGAATCACGAGTATGCTTTGGAAGTAACAGGGGAAAATGGGGAAGATGTTTTTGGCACTATATTTGTCTCAGCCGAAGAGATTGAACAGGAGCTAGATAAGGCAAAGCTTATTTTAGCGCCGTATCCTACTCAAAATCTTAGTCTTTTTGAAGAATATCTAAACAATGTGACGGAACGTAAAGGCTTGACGGAATTAAAAAAAGCGTTAACGACCATTAAACAGTTTTATAATATGGCTCGTCTTCTGAAACATGATGAATTGTTGGAACCGATTGATATTTCACAGGTTTCCATGATGTTAAATAGTATTTCCAAGCGGTTGATGACCCTGTCTCTTGTTGGTCAAACGGATATGTTTTCAAATCGGACTCTTCTAAATCTGGCCATGTCCGACATGAGTTTTACCTTTACAAAAATTGCAGAAGAAGAGTTACGGTTAGCGGCTGCTGACCTAGACAAGGAACGAAAACGGGTTTCTGCGATGATTGACCGCTATAGAGACGAAAAAGATCCAGAATGGGTTAACTTGATGACTGAGTTGAAACGAGTCTTAGAGAAATACTTAGTCCATCAACAGACTGGTTACACCAAGGAAAAATTGGATGAGCTAAAGTCCGATTACAAGAAGCTCTTTGATGAAGCCAAGTCCTATAATGATAAAATGAATCTTTTAGAGTTGAATTGTAATCGTGATAAAGGACTAGCTAGAGTTTTTAAACACATGACCCAATCAACTGAAACACATAAATATCCAGAAATGTTTAGTATTATCGAAGAATCTAAAGCAACTATTGATGGTGAACTGTCTAAGAATGGTGCCCTTATTGAAAATGATGCTTATTTGAAAAAAATGATTCGATTTGAAGCTACTAAAAGGATGAACTCATTAGGCAAAGAGTCCATCTACTATCGCAACAGAGAACAATTGAATCTGTTGACTGAAGAATTGGTTGAAATATATAGATAGGGAAAATGCAAACATGAATGAAAATTACAAGGTGCAGGTTCGAGATTTGGTTGATGATTTGAAAGCTGTTTTCACCCATGCCGGTTTAGGGGGAGAAGCTGGCGAGTATAAACTCCTCACCCAATCTTTCCTCTATAAGTTCCTCAATGACAAGTTTTTGTATGAGGCTAAAACTATAGATGAAGACAATACTTACGATAATCTGATCAGTATGACTGAGGAAGACTACAGCTGGCTTTTAGAAGATATCGGAATAGCCACTGCTCATATGAAGCCGGGTCAATTGATCGAAACCCTGCATCGCAAGCAAAATGAAAAGTCCTTTTATGAAACTTTTGAACAAACTCTTAACCAAATTGCTGTTGATAATAATGATATCTTTTCGGTTCATACAGCTGGTGATACAGCTATCCGCCTCTTTGACGAACGTTTGATTACGGATAATATAGCAGATGTAAGCAAACGCAATGAGGTGGCTGCCTCCATTATCAATTCACTAGCTAAGGTTAAATTTGATGAGGCTATCTTTGCCCAGGGCTTTGACTTTTTCTCAACTCTATTTGAATATATGATTAAGGATTACAATAAAGATGGCGGTGGTAAGTGAGCTTGGGACAAAAAGTCCCGTAAAGTATAAAAAGGAGAGATTCATTCGTTGAAATGAGTCTCTCCTTTTCTTTTTAGGTACTCCTCTTCCCATATTTGAGGAGGTTATTGGCCATAAGAACCAA
>NZ_JACBXX010000100.1 GCF_013415245.1 Streptococcus danieliae
TTACTCACCCGTTCGCAACTCTTCCAAAAGAGCAAGCTCTTTCTTCAGCGTTCTACTTGCATGTATTAGGCACGCCGCCAGCGTTCATCCTGAGCCAGGATCAAACTCTCATCAAAAGTTTGAGCTAGCGCTCATTTCTGTCACTGACAGATTTATTGTTTTTTCTTGCCGGGCACTATTGCTAGTGTCCCACACATTGGTATTCGTCTTGTTCAGTTTTCAAAGGTCATGCCTCTCACGAGACAACTATCTAAGTATATCACCAGGATTAAAAAGTGTCAACACTTTTTTTAAAAAAATTAAAACTTTTTTTAAAAACATTTGTTTTGATAACCGACTGGTTTTTCAGACGAGAACTATTTTACCATATTTAGAAGGAGAGGTATACCCATTTTTTAGATTTTTTTCATTAGGACTTTCTAGGATCAAATTCTTTAAAATAATGAGCCATAGCCTTTAGCATCTTCTTTCTCCCCTTAAAAGATTGATTGCTGACAATACGCTGATAATTATCCAACTCCTTCTGGCTCAGCGTATTTTTATATTCCTGGATTTGATTCTTAAAAAGAACCAATTCATCCATATAGAGGCCAGGATCGGCTAATAAATGCCCAACCTCAGAAACTTCAACATAAGCTTTGGTGTCTAAGGTTCGTTTTTTAGCCTCCTGCATCCGGACCTTGTCAATGATATGGTTCCGGAATTTGGTTTTAAAATAAACATGTAGCTTATCGTCATCCTCTAACACAATCGGATTTTCTTCTATTAAATGATACAGAACAATCATTCCTTCTTGCTCCCAGTCACAAGTATCCCATAGGTGGAGGTAAAACTCTCGATGGCATTTCAAGACAGTTCCGCGAACTTTTTGATACGTTTTTTCAAAATCCATGATTCTTCCTTTCCTTATTATCCTAACAGACAAAATCTGGCCAAGGATCGCTCTCTCCTAAGATGTCGCTTTACTTGTCTATTCGGAAATAAAAATAAAAAAGAAGATCATTTAAGACAATATAATGACATTTCAGGCAAAAGAGCTTCAGTAGATTCTGAATATAAAAAAAGAATCCCTGAAGGGATTCTTAAGAACTCCGCCAGTAGGACTCGAACCTACGACATCATGATTAACAGTCATGCGCTACTACCAACTGAGCTATGGCGGAAAATATAGTCCGTACGGGATTCGAACCCGTGTTACCGCCGTGAAAAGGCGGTGTCTTAACCCCTTGACCAACGGACCATTTTTCAACACTATTTATTCTAACAAATCATCGGAAAAATAGCAAGCCCCTTTTTCATTTTTTTTGCAAAAAAACTCTATGGATCAAAAATCCATAGAGTCAATGGCTATTCTGAATCAGACTCTGCTGCTTTCTCTGGGTTTGCTTCCATTTTTGAAACAATTTCATCAAAAGAAAGGGGGTGAACATCTATCTCCTCTTCCTCTTTACTAACTGGCATTTTACCAGTTTCATAAAGGGACTTAATCTCTTGACTATCTAGAGTTTCATGTTCTAGGAGAGCTTGCGCAATGAGAGCGTGTTTTTCGCGGTTATCTTCAATAACTTTACGAGCTGCTTCATGGGCTTCTACCAAGAGTTTCCGGACTTCCTGATCAATTTCCCGAGCTGTTTGTTCAGAAACTGATTTTTCTGGACTCACTTGGCCACTAAACAAAGCATGGTTTCCTTCATATTGAACAGGACCAAGCACGTCGCTCATTCCATATTCAGTAACCATACTTCGAGCTAACTGAGTCGCTTGTTCAAAGTCATTGGAAGCACCAGTAGTCTGAACACCGAAAATGATTTCTTCGGCAACACGGCCACCCATCAAGCCTGCTAATTGTTCCTTCATATCATCCTTGGAAAGAAGGGATTGGTCTTCTTTTGGAAGAGCAATCATGTAACCACCGGCACGACCACGGGGAACAATGGTAACCTTGTGGACCACACGCGCGTTTGACAAGACCAAACCAACGATGGTATGACCAGCCTCGTGGTAGGCCACAATTTCCCGGTCTCGTTTGGATACTTCCTTATCTTTCTTGGATGGACCAGCAATCACACGGTCTTCCGCCTCATCGATATCTGAAGCATCAATTTCTGTTTTATTGCGACGTGCAGCCACCAAGGCTGCTTCGTTCAAGACGTTCTCCAAATCAGCTCCCACAAAACCAGGGGTTTGTTGGGCCACCAATTTCAAGTTGACATCTTTGGCCAAAGGTTTGTTCTTGGCATGAACTCGCAGAATCGCTTCACGCCCTTTCACGTCTGGACGACCGACCAAAATCTTCCGGTCAAAACGACCTGGACGAAGTAGGGCAGGATCCAAGACATCACTCCGGTTAGTTGCGGCAATAACAATAATTCCTTCATTGCCTGCAAAACCATCCATTTCAATCAATAATTGGTTAAGGGTTTGTTCGCGCTCGTCATTTCCGCCACCCATACCAACACCGCGACGGCGACCAACAGCATCAATCTCATCAATAAAGATAATTGCTGGGGCAGCTTTTTTGGCATCTTCAAAGAGAGAGCGGACGCGGCTAGCACCGACACCGACAAACATTTCCACAAAGTCTGAACCAGAAATGCTAAAGAATGGAACGCCAGCCTCCCCGGCTACAGCCTTAGCCAAGAGGGTTTTACCAGTCCCTGGAGGGCCTTCTAGCAAGACTCCCGCAGGGATTCGCGCACCAAGGTTGGTAAAACGTTTGGGATCCTTAAGAAATTCAACAACTTCAACCAACTCTTGTTTTTCTTCTTCAGCACCAGCTACGTCTGCAAAACGAACTTTGATTTCTTCTTTTGTAGTAGCTTTGGCCCGGTTCCGTCCAAAATTCATAGCACCACGGGCCCCGCCCCCGTTCTGGTTCATCATGGTCATGAAGAAGAACAGAACAATGACAAAGGGAACAATACTGATCATAAACTGAATCCAAGCACCGCTGGAGCTTTCCCGCTTAATGCTGAGATCAGCTCCCTTTTCTTGGGCTAAATCTTGGATTTTCGAAATATTGGCTTCTGATGGTAGGATAATGCTGGTAAACTGCTCAGCCTTGACCGAATTGGCATCAAAAAACTGAACGCCTAAATCCGTTTTTACTTCTTGTGCTTCTTTATAAGTCCCTTGAATCTCAATTACACTACCGTTTGGTTGGTAGCTGAGTTTCTTGACATTGCCATCTTCTAATTGCTTGGTTAACTCAGAAAAAGAGATTTGTTGTGTCTGACTACCAGAATTAGAGCCAAATAGCATTTGGAAACCAGTAATCACGGCAACAATCACAAGGAGATAGGCCAAGGGATTACGACCGACGAATCGGTTGTTTTGTTTCTTCATGTAGTTCCGTTTCCTTTTATATTTTATTGATAAACTTCCTCTTTTAAAATTCCAATGTAAGGAAGGTTACGGTAATTCTCTTGATAATCTAAACCAAAGCCAACGACAAACTCATTGGGAATGGTGAAACAAGAATAGTCTGCATCAATTTCAACCTGACGTCCTTCTGGCTTGTCCAAAAGGGTTACAATCTTAAGAGAGGCTGGCTTGCGCTCTAAAAACATCCGTTTCAAAACATCCAAGGTCAAACCGGAGTCAATAATGTCCTCAATGATAACAACGTGTCGATTTTCAATATCAGCTGTTAGATCTTTAACCACAGTCAACTCGCCTGTACTCGCCGTTCCACCTTGGTAGCTTGAAACAGCCATATAGTCTGTCTCCAAATGAGCATCTACATGGTTGATCAACTCCGCCATAAAGGGAATAGATCCTTTTAAAATCCCTACAAAAATCGGATTTTTATCTTGGTATTCTTGGGCCAAAGTCTGACCTAACTTGTCTGCAGCGGCAACAATCTCTTCATGAGAGATAAGTACGTTCTTGATATCCTGATCTAACATATATATTTCCTACTCTATCTTCATTTTTTGGACATAAATTCTAGCCTTCATTATACCATGTTCATCCTCGATACTCAAACATGGACCATGACTAGTGATAATCCCGCGAATCTTTTCAGCCTGCTCGACGATCACAGCCTGCTCCCGCTCCTGAACCGGAATCTTTTCATTAATAAACCAACGCCGTAATTTTCGCCGATAACCATTCCATTCAAAGGCATCTCCTTCTTGACGGCGACGTAACAGAACCGGCTTTGGCTCCACAAGGATCTCAGCCAGAATAGGGCCTTTGGGTTTTCTATTGAAGAAAAAGCGAAAGGCGCCAAACTCAGTCACCTGGCCGACTTCTAACAAAAAGGGCGGGAGCTCTTCTTGGTTGGGGGGAAGACTTGTGATTTCAAAGCTATTGTAGCGTTTGTCTAACCAATAGCCCTGCCCTAAATAAGTCCGATGACTTCCATCCTTACGTAATAGACGAGCCAGGGAATCAAGACTGTCCGGCCCCCTTTGGAGCCGGGGATAGTTCTTTAGGTACTGGTCTAAGAGGTAGATTTGCAAGACCTCTGGCTCCTCTTTCCATTTTTCCAAATGGGAGGGATCCAACTGCGGAATCCGACTGGCCAAGAAACCATAGAGGTCCTCCACCTGCTGGGACAAACGCAAAAGGCCGCGATCAAGACCAGGATTCTCCTCTCGCAAAAGGGGGAGCAGTTGATGGCGAACGCGATTGCGAAAATAGGCGGGGGAGCTATTAGAGCTATCTTCAAAATAAAGCTCTTGAGGCAGGTCCTGCTTGGCAAAAGGAAGTAGGGGACGAATCAGTTGGCCCGGTCCAAAAGGCTGACACTGGCTCATGCCTCGCAAACTTTCCAGGTGCTTGCCCTGAATTATCCGCATCAGAATGGTCTCAATCTGGTCATCCTGATGGTGGCCTGTGATCAGGGCAGTATAGCCCCCTTCCACCATTAAGCGCTTGAAAAAGGCGTAACGAAACTCACGCGCCGCTGCCTCCGTAAATTCTCCTTGAAAAGAACTAGAATAGAAGGGCAGTCCCAAGTCTTGAGCCAGACGTGCCAGAGATGCCTCCTCCCAAGCAGCTTCCTGACGCTGGCCATGATTCACATGAGCCAAGCCCAACTGGATTCCCAGTTCATCCTGATGACGGTAGAGAAAACTCGTTACATACAAGGAATCCTTGCCGCCTGATAGGGCCACTAAAACCCTGCTATGCGCTTGAAAAAATTGCTGGTCCAGCACATGTTGGAGCAACCGCGCCTCTAATGTCATTTGAGTACCTCATAAATATCTTTGGAAATGCGGGCAATTAGGTCCATTTCCTTATTCTCCGTGAAAACAACAAGAACATAGGGAGACTTGGCAAAAACAATAGCTGCATCGTGGTGAAAGTCATCCGCATCACCAATTTTATGGGCAACTGGAACCGGCAGATCTTTGGGAATCCGCTGGTCGTCAAAATTCGTTTGCTTGAGCATCTCCACCAGCTCGCCTTGCTGGCCATAAATGGCTTCCATCAGGAGGCCTGCCATTTGTGGGCTCACCTCCCGGTCCACAACATCCCAGGTCTGCCCCACAATCTGACGAATTTCCTGGTGGAAGTCTTGATTGGAGGAGTCCGTCCCATAGTAGCCCAAGATATTATGAGCCACATTATCGGACTCTTTGGCTGCTTTTTCTTCCAGTTCCTTAAGACTGTAGTTTTTTCCGTCCGGTTCTTTGGGAAGACTGCCTGTTCCAGCCGGATCATAAGCGCCATCATAGTCTTCCGTTTCTTTCTTATAAAGAAAGGTGTCTGTCCACTTTAAAGTGCCGTCCAGGACCTGCTTTTGCACATAGTAAAGATAGGGAAGTTTGGTAATACTAGCCGAATACATGGTTTGATCGAACTTTACCCCTGCCACCTGTTGGGTTTCCAGTTGTTTCACATAGATACCAAGCCCCTCTTCCTGGTACTTCTGCTCCAAAAGCTCCTGTACCCGCTGGATACGGTTGTCCTCCTTGGATAAAGAAGACCAGGCAACATATTCCCCTTTATCAGTAAGGCCAAAGGGACCACGGGGATAGGTCAATTTTTGAACTATCCGTACCTGCTGATAAGGCTTGTAAGGAACAGAGGCAGGTTTTGCCTGAGCTGTTGGAAACTCTTTATAAAACTGGGCTCCGGGTTTGATAAAAAAGGACTGGTCCAAGGTCTCTGCCGTCAGGACCTGATTGTCATAGACCAGGCTCCGACTAGCCAAGATATAACTCCCGTCCTTTAGGGTAAACAGGGGAGTCCCATCTTCACGATAAATCAAGCTTTGGATATCCAAAGCTTGATTAGGGAGGATTGTGTTTTTGATGTCTTGCAACTCTTGATCCTTGAAGCTAACCAGGGCTTGAGCCGCTAAGGGCTGCTGGGGTAAGTCTTGGTAAAACAAACCGAAAGGCAGCTGGGTCAACAAAGCTTGCTCCCTAAGCCCCAAGGTCAGATTCTCGGCTGGGTCTAGTTTCACAAAGGGCCAGCTGACAAACCAGCACAGGACTGGCAAGAGTAGCCATTTCTGCTTACTGGTCTTCGGCATGGTCATTTAAATAGAAGGTTTTGTTCTTTTCCGCTAGTTCAGCTAATTTTTCCTCTGAAAACTGGAGAAAAAGAGCAACCTTTTTCATGAGTTCTGATTTTTCCATTTATTTAGGTAGGAGGTCCGGTATGGTATAGATGGTTTCCCCGTCTTTTGAATAGTAATAACGGGCCCGCATATACTTGCTGGCGTAGTCATCATCTTCTAGCTTCTTAGCTAGATTCGAGAGCCTCTCCTCTTCCCTTTCTAATTGTTGGTATTGTTGGTCCATTTCACGGTAGTGCTTCCGTCTTTGTTCCAAAACCTCGCGATTTCGAACCAGGTTAAAAATAGGGAGGATAAACAGGAGCACCACCAAAATAAGAACCCAGCCTATAAACCGATTTCGCTGCCGGCGGCGGTCATGTTGTTCGCGCCTTTGGGAGCTTTCTTCGTGAATATAGGCATTCTTCATTTGCAGGACATTTTTAGGCATCTTCTTCGATCCTTACTTCCTCCAACAATTCATACATTTTAGAGGCATCTTCTTTTTTGGTACTGTCCAACATTTCTACAACACGAACGCGCACCAGCTTGTTACCAAAGCGGATTTCAACAATATCGTCGATTTTTAAATCAGTTGAGGATTTGGCCAAGATACCATTAACTTTAATTCTCCCCTTGTCAGCAACCTCCTTAGCCACTGGACGTCGTTTGATCAGGCGAGATACTTTCAAATATTTATCTAATCGCATGGTTCATTCTCCTTTTTTTCTATTGTAACACGTTTTGTTCAGGCTTCTGATCTTGATCCTCTAGTTTCTGATCCAATCCTTGTGCTAAAAAGCGGGTTACCTGGATCAAGGCTTCGAGAATTTCGTAATCTTTTTCCTGTTTAGCATTAAAAATGATTTCCATTTTTCCTTGAACATCGCTTAATTGTGCTTTTAAAGTCGTTTGTGAGAGGGCCTGGAAATAATCTTGGGCTAAGAAATAGCGGCTGGCTTTGGTAGCAAAGCGAAGGTGAATAGCTCCGTTTCTCAATAAAATATTTTCTACAAAAACCTTATCTGCATAAGCTTTCAAAAGGGCAATTTCAAGGAGATAGGCCACTGCATCTGGATACTCTCCAAAACGGTCGATCAACTCTTCCTGCAACTCTTGGTAAGCTTCTGATCCATCGATTTGACGAATCCGTTTATAGATTTCAATCTTCTGCCGTTCGTCTTGAATATAGTCAGATGGCAAATAAGCATCGATCCCCAAAGAAATCTCTGCGTGGGTTCCCTGTTTGGCCTGAACCCGATTCTGTTTCTTGGCGATGGCTTCTTCTAATAATTGCGAATAGAGTTCAAATCCAACGGAGTCAATGAAACCACTTTGGGAGCTTCCCAATAGGTTTCCTGCTCCACGAATGGAAAGGTCCCGCATCGCAATTTTAAAACCACTGCCCAGCTCTGTGAAGCCTTTAATCGCATCCAAACGTTTCTCTGACACTTCTGTCAAGCTCTTGTCAGGCTTGTAAAAGAGATAGGAATAGGCAAGCCGATTGCTACGGCCGACACGGCCCCGTAATTGGTAAAGGCTTGACAAGCCCATGTAATCGGCATTTTCAATAAAAAGCGTATTGGCATTTGGAATATCAACCCCTGTTTCAATAATGGTTGTGGTGACCAAGACATCATAAACACCATTGATAAAATCCAAGAGGGTATTTTCCAAACGCACTTCCGACATTTGACCGTGGACAAAACCAATCGAAACTTCTGGAATCAGCTCCTGCAATTCGGCGACCTTCAGTTCAATGGTTTCGACACGGTTGTAAAGATAGTAGGCCTGGCCTCCTCTTTCAATCTCCCTTAAAACAGCATCACGGATAACTTGGGGATTGGTTTCCATTACAAAGGTTTGGACTGGGTAACGATTGGTTGGTGGGGTTTCAATAACCGATAGGTCTCGGATTCCTAGCATGGACATATGCAGGGTTCGGGGAATCGGAGTAGCGGTTAGGGTTAAGACATCTACCTTATTTTTCAAGGCTTTCAATTTTTCTTTATGTTTCACCCCAAAACGCTGTTCTTCATCGATGATAATCAATCCTAAGTCAGCAAATACCACATCGTCTGAGAGGAGACGGTGGGTTCCTATGATAATATCCACTTGTCCCTTGGCCAATCTTTCCAGGGTCTCCGCCTGTTCTTTTTTACTCCGAAAGCGGCTTAGGCCGTCGACTTCAACTGCAAATTCAGCAAAACGTTCTTGGAAGTTCACCAAGTGTTGTTGAGCTAGGACAGTTGTTGGCACTAAGACGGCTACTTGTTTGTGATCCTGAACTGCTTTAAAGGCTGCCCGCATGGCGACCTCGGTTTTTCCAAACCCAACATCTCCTACTAAGAGACGATCCATGGGTTTATCTTTTTCCATGTCCTCTTTGATTTCCTGAATACTCTTGAGCTGGTCCTCTGTTTCCACATAGGGAAAATCATTATCAAATTCTTCCTGATCCGGAGTGTCTGGCGAAAAGGCAAATCCCTTCAGCTGGGCACGCGCCGCATAAAGCTTCAGCAAGTCATCGGCAATATCTTCGACCTGCTTTTCAACCTTCCGCTTGGTTTTCTGGAAACGCCCGTCATTCAGTTTGTTCAGTTTCGGCGTTTTTCCGTCACTGGCCACGTATTTGGACAAGAGATCCAATTGATCAACTGGCAAAGAGATGCGATCGCCGTTTTCATAACGAACCGTAAGGTAATCCCGATGATTCCCGGAAACCTCTAGGGTCTCAATTCCCAGGTATTGACCAATCCCATGAATGGCATGAACAACGTAGTCGCCTTTTTCCAATTCCTGATAGCTTTTCAAGCGCTCGGCGTTTGAAATCGTCTGCCGCCGAACCCGGCGTTTATTCTTTTTATGGAACAGTTCCTTCTCTGTAATAACCAATAATTTCTGATCTTGGAGTTGGAAACCTTGACTGAGCCCAAGTTGACACAATTGAATCCAGTTAACCTTGATTTCATCGCTTTTTACAGAATCCACTGTCAATTCGTATTCCTGTAAAGAAGATTGTAAAGACTGTAATTTTTCTTTAGAGGTGATGTCAAGTAGGATTGTATAGCCCGACTTCTGAAAACGAATCAACTCCTCTTTAATAATTGGGATTTGGTTAAAGTAGTCCTGGAGCGGAAATTCTTGAAACTGGTATAAACCGCTTAATTTCAAATTTCCGAAACCTCTTTGAATGTAAGAAAAGAAACTGGCTGGTTTGTGGAGGCGCCACTTAGAATAGGTATCTAGGTAATAACGCTGACTTGACACAGCTTTGTCAACCTGTAATTGATCTGTCAAGAATTGCGCAACCTCTAGCTCTTGTTGCGCCTTTTTATCTGTCAAGCGTTGGAATTCATCAAAAATGACTAAATTTTCCTTAGAAAGATAGTCAAAGAGACTCCATTCACCCTCATAGAAGTATTGTAAGAAGCTAGGATAGGCATCATGATAAGAATACTTGCGAACTGCAGCTAGAATCTCCTGCAGATAGGAGAGCAGACTTGGGTTAGCCTGAGACTCCATCAGTTCAATCAAGGCTGTCTCAGCACGGCTATAATCTGCCAGACTAATAATCTGATCTACAACTGGTTGGAGCTCCAAAGAATCGACCTGTTGCTGTGAACGCTGGTGGTCTGGACTAAAGATTCTGAGATTATCTAATTCATCGCCAAAAAACTCTAACCGATAGGGAAACTCTTGGCCCAAGGGATAAATATCCAGAATATCACCACGGCGGCTATATTCTCCTGCTTGAGAAACCTGCCCTACCTTCCGATAACCCATGTCTGTCACTAGTTGCAATAACTTGTCAAAGTCATAGGTCTGTCCCAATTTTAAGGTCATCTTGTAAGCCGCATAGTCCTTGGGATTTGGCAAGCGGAGGCCTAGGGCAGCTAGATTGGCAATCAGAATACCCGATTGATCTCCTTGTAAAAATTGGAGACTTTGGGCCCGTGTGTATTCCCTCTCCTTAGAAGCAAAGGCCAGTTCTACCGCTGCTACGTCTTCAGCAATAAACGGGTGAACATTCTCTTCGCCTACTAAGGCAACCAAATCACTTTCCAAACGTTCAGCCTCAACCACACTGGCAACAACTACTACAATTTTTGCTTGTTTGGCACGTAAGAGGCTGGCAATTGCGAGGGCCTTGCTGCTAGCAGATAAGCCTAAAATCAGTTGGCGTGAGTCCTTGGTAAAACCTTCTTGCCAGGCCTGAATTTGCTCATTCTGTTCAAAGAGCGAAATGAGATCAATTTTAGCCATTATAGCGCCTCATTGTAGCTTCTAAGTCACTGGTCTCCAAATAATAGTAAAGTCCCTCTGTGACGCGTTCTAGGGCTTCAGACATCGCGATTTGTTCCTCAGCCGTAAAATTCCCTAGTACATAGTTGGGAACTGACTGCTTAGGCGCTGGACGGCCAATCCCAACTTTAAAACGAAGAAAATCTGAATGGCCTAACAGATGGATAATATGTTTGATCCCATTATGACCACCTGCTGAGCCCTTAGCTCGCAGGCGAACTTTCCCGACAGCCATATCCAGGTCATCATAAATCAGGATTAGATCCTCAGCTGTTAAGCCATAATAGGCCAGGAGGGCTTCGACAGCCAGACCACTTTTATTCATAAAGGTCGTTGGTTTTACAAGATAGATTTTTTCTCCTTGATGGAAAAAGGAAGCTATTTCTGCTTGAAAAATACGATCTTCCTTGAACGTAATAGTTTCTTTTTGGGCAACATGATCCACAAGCTGGAAGCCCACATTATGGCGTGTTTGTTGATATTTAGAGCCTGGATTACCCAAGCCAACTACAAGTTTGGTCATTATTCCTCCAATACGAAAAGAGGCTGGAAAGGTACCAACCTCGCTTGATTATGTTAGACGTTAAAACGAAATTCCATGATGTCGCCATCTTGAACGACGTACTCTTTTCCTTCTTCACGCAGGCGGCCAGCTTCTTTAACGGCCTTTTCACTGCCATAGGTCATCAAATCGTCGTAGGACATGGTTACAGCGCGAATAAAGCCTTTTTCGAAGTCTGAGTGGATAATCCCAGCTGCTTGCGGTGCTTTCATGCCCCGTTTAAAGGTCCAAGCACGAACCTCTTTCTCACCAGCGGTGAAGTAGGTTCCCAAACCGAGAAGGTGGTAGGCAGCGCGGGTCAACTTGTCTACACCGGATTCTGCTAGACCCATGGCTTCCAGGAACTCAGCCTTGTCTTCATCTTCTAATTCGGAAATTTCTTCTTCCGCACGCGCTGAAATCACAACTACCTGAGCATTTTCTGTTTCCGCAAAGGCGCGAATTTGTTGGACATACTCGATAGCATCTGGATCAGCCACCTCATCTTCTCCCACATTGGCCACGTAAAGAACCGGTTTTGTAGTTAACAGGAAGAGTCCTTTAACGATTGCTTCTTCTTCTGGGCTAAACTCAACCGTCCGGGCTGATTTCCCGTCCTCTAGTACCGGTTTAATTTTTTCTAAAACGGCGAATTCAGCAACAGAGTCCTTGTCCTTTTGGGTACGGGCCATCTTTTCAACACGTGCATAGCGTTTGTTAATACTTTCTAGGTCGGCCAAAATCAATTCTAGATTAATGGTCTCAATATCTGCCATTGGATCCACAAAATCAGATTCACGGCCTTGCTCACGCATAACATTTTCATCGTCAAAGGCCCGAACTACGTGAACAATCGCATCAACTTCCCGAATATTGGCCAAGAACTTGTTTCCTAGTCCTTCTCCCTTAGAAGCTCCTTTAACGATACCTGCAATATCCGTAAATTCAAAAGTCGTTGGGACCGTTTTTTGCGGTTTAATAAATTCAGTCAATTTGGTCAAACGTTCATCAGGCACTTCTACCCGACCAACATTGGGATCAATAGTCGCAAAGGGATAGTTTGCTGCCTCTGCTCCTGCTTTGGTGATTGCATTAAATAAAGTGGATTTTCCAACATTTGGTAATCCAACAATTCCTGCTGTTAAAGCCATGTTTACTCTCCTATTTTCAATTCAATCCATTATATCATATCCGCCTAAAAGAGGGCGTGCAACTCCAATTTCTCTTCCTAAGCAGAAATTGGCCAGTCACACCCCCTAAGGCTCCATTTATTGTAAAATCCGTTTTATTTTTTGTTCAAAATCATGCCGACTCATCATAATCACATGCTGGCAATTGTGACACCGCAGTTTAATATCGGCCCCTAAGCGCAGAACTTCCCAATCATTGGCCTTCTTACCTGTCTCTTTAACCAGGCAGGCATGCGGTTTTTTCATTTCAATCCTAGTTCCAATTTGATACATCCTACCTCCTAATTGGTCCGAACTGGAGTAATTAACTGAATCAGATGATCGTCTTCCATTCCTTTTAGGGTAAAAGGTCGAATAGGAGAAATAAAGCTAAGCTCGACTTCCTCAGCCTTAATCGCCTTTAAGGCCTCAATCAAATAGTTAGGGTTAAAACTGATCGTCAAGTCTTCCCCAACAAGATAAATCGTCTCTAATTCTTCGTCAACCTGTCCCACTTCTGGAGAGTGAACATAGGAACGGACTACCTGGTCTTTGATTTCCATTTTTACAGTCCCATTCTCGGTCGCATTGGAAAGAAGCCGTGCCCGTTCCATGGCTTGCCGCAGGCTAGCAACATTGAACGTAATTTGACTATTAAACTCTTTCGGAATCAAACGGTCTGTATCCGGGTAATTTCCTTCTAGCAAGCGCGTATAAAAGGAAATATACTCACTCTTGAAAAGCATTTGATTGTGGGCAAAATAAACCTCAACTGTTTCAATTGAGTCATCAAAGACAGCTGTAAATTCCTTCAAAGAACGGCTGGGAATAACCACATCAAAATGATCTCCGACATTTTCCAATTGAATCACTTTTTGGCTAAGCCGGTGGGAGTCTGTGGCCACTGTTTTAAGTTGTTTCTGATCATTAAGAACAAAGTGAACCCCTGTGAGGATTGGTCGACTTTCCTGACTACTTGCTGCAAAGGCTGTTTCTGAAATGAGCTCCTTGAGGGCTTTCGTTTCCAATAGGAGGGGATTGGTGGTTGGGACTTCCTGGATTCGAGGATATTGATGACTGTCTTTTCCTTTTAGGGTAATCTCAGACTTGCCACTTTTAAGAATTAATTGATGATTTTCAATTTCTTTCAAATCTAATTCAACGGATGGAAGGCTGGAAACGACATTAATGAAAAAATTAGCTTCTAAAAGCAAACTACCTGGGGCATCAATGACTAGGCCCGCATTTTCTTGATCAATTGAGATAAAGTTTTCAATTGATATCTGACCGTTGGAACCAATTAAGGTAATCCCTTCAGCTGCTACTTCTATTTTTAAAGTTGAGAGAATGGGAATTGCATTTTTGGTACTAATGGCACGTTTCACTGTATTTAAGGCTTGGAGAAAAAAATTCTTGTTAATTGAAAATTGAAACATGGGGTCTCCTTTATTTATTATTTTAGTTATTAATAGTTAAGTATTAGTAGTAGGACTTGTGGATATTGTGGAAAAGTAGCTTCAAGTGAGTCCACAAGCGAGGTTAGACTTGTGCACAACCTGTGAATAACTTAGGGAAAACTTCAGGAGTTATCCACAGCTATTTTTTCAGGTTCTTTTTAATCTCCTCAATTTCCAAAAATAAACTTTGATCATCTTTAATTTGTTTTTTGATTTTTCGATGGGCATGGATGACGGTTGTGTGGTCTTTGCCCCCGAAGGCTTTGCCAATTTTGGGTTGGGAGTTATCTGTCAGTTCGCGACTAAGGTACATGGCAACTGAACGGGCCAAGACGATGTTTTGTTTCCGAGAGCTCCCCTTAATTTCCTTGACACTGATTCCGTAGAATTTACCAACTTCTTCTTGGATATTTTCGATTGGGATAACAGTAATTCGTCGAACATCTTCTTTGCGAGAACGGATGGCTTGGGCGGCCAATTCGACGGTAATGGTTTCAAGACCCTGGACATCTGCAACGAGTCGGATGTCATTTAGAGCTCCCTCTAGTTCCCGCACGTTGCTATCGAATTGATTAGCTAGGTATTCGAAGGTTTCAATGGGGAAGGTGTAGGGAAGATTCTGGGTTTTGGCTTGGAGGATGGCAATCCGTGTTTCATAGTCAGGAGGTGTGATGTCAGTGATTAGCCCCCACTCAAAGCGGTTAATCAAACGCTCGGGCATGCCATTTAGTTGGTCGGGTCTACGGTCACTGGTAAAGACAATTTGTTTTTCTTTTTTGAAGAGGGTTTCGAAGGTGTTGAACAATTCTTCCTGGGTGCTGGCCATGGTGTCTTTGTTGAGTGATTGGATATCATCAATAATCAGCAAGTCCAGGTTGCGGAAACGCTCTTTAAAATCTTCAGTATTGGCCAAGCGAATGCTTTCGATAAAGGAATTGAGGAAGCTTTCAGCCGAGATGTAGAGAACCCGATTATTGGGATAGTCTTCGAAAAAGGCATTCCCAAGAGCATTAATCAGATGGGTCTTTCCAAGACCAGGGCCGCCATAAATGAATAGGGGATTGTAGGTATTCCCTGGTGCTTCGACAACAGCTAGGGCTGCCCCCAGGGCATGGATATTCCCATCTCCGCGGACAAAGTTTTCAAAGCGATGTTTCCGAATCAGTCCCGTATCTTCCCGATTTTGAGGCTGAACCTGGGGAGCTGCTGTGTACTGCTCTTGGTAGGCAAGTGGACGCTCAAAAACGTAGTGCACTTTGAAATCAACGTGATAGAGTTCAAAGCCAGCAACGCGGAGATTTTCTTGGAAATTATTCTCCCAATAGTCTTGTTTGATGGGATTGTCCAGGTAAACTGTAATGGTGTCTCCATCAATTGAAACAAGTTCAGCCCTATCGACAAAAAACTGGATGGATTCAGCGTCATTTGTTTGCTGGCTTAATTCTAAAAAACGCTGCCAAAATTGTTGATTTTTGTCCATAGCGATTCCTTTCCTGTGTATAACTCGATTAGTAGGATTATACCATAGCTCAAAGTTTTCCACAACCTGTGAATTAGTATCCACATGTTTAGAAAAAGTTTTCCACAACCTGTGAATTGTAGTCCGGACTATTGAAAAATCAACTTTTGGCTTGTGAATAATTTTGAGAATAAAAAAGAAAAACCCACAAGTCTATTTTAACTTGTGGATAATTCGTTCGTATTCATCAAGGTCTTTGTAGAAGATCGTGATGCTTCCCTGGTTGCCAGCCTTTTGTTGGATTTGGATGCGCGTGCCCAGCTTTTCTTGGAGTTGTCGCTCGGCATCTGCAAGGAAGGGATCAATGTTCTTCGATTTTGGGGCTGCCTCTTTATTTTTTAGGGATGCTTCAAGCTGGCGTACGGACCAGCCCTTACTTTGGATTTCTTGCAGGAGGTAGAGTTGTTCTTCAACTGCTAGAGGAAGCAGGAGGCGCGCGTGTCCAGGGCTAATATCTCCTTGAATGAGGGCCTCTTGTAAGGTAGGGGCTAGTTTTAGGAGACGGAGGCTGTTGCTAATATAGGGGCGGGATTTGCCCAGTTGCTGGCCAATGTCTTCATGGGTTAAGCCGTGTTGCACCAGTTTTTGGAAGGCCAGTGCTTCCTCGATGGGATTTAAATCTTCTCGTTGTAAATTTTCAATAATAGCTTGTTCCATCATCTGGGAGTTGGACAAGTCTTTAACCAGGGCTGGAATGGTGGACCAGCCTAGCTTTTTACAGGCGCGTAAGCGCCGTTCCCCAGCCAATAATTCGTAACCGGTAATGGGGGATTGACGGACAATGATGGGTTGAATGAGGCCGTTGACAGCGATGGATTGACTTAATTCTGTCAAGGCTTGTTCTGAAAATTGTCGTCTTGGTTGATACGGATTGGTTTGAATCTCTGTAATTCGAATGTCTGTTATGTAATCCATTTGTAAAGTATAACACCGCTTTACGAAATTGTAAAGCGGTGCAGGGACTATTGTTTTAGGTCTTTGGTTGATTTGTCGAGTTTTACTTCAACTTTTTCTAATTTACCATCTCGGTAATATTCAATGGTGATGGTGTCGTTTAGTTTTTTGCTGTAAAGAGCGGTTTGTAAATCGCTAGTTGACTGGACTTCGCTGTCGTCAATCTTGGTAATGACGTCGTATTGTTTTAATTTACCGTCAACAGGGAAATCAGCTTGGATGGAGCGGATGACAACACCGCTTTGAACGGTTTCAGGCAGTTGGAGTTGATCTAAGTCACTGGTTGAAAGGTTTGTCAGGTTGGTCATGCTGATGCCAAGGGCTGGTCGATTAACGGAACCATTTTGCTCCAGTTGCTCGACGATGGCAATAACTTCATTAGAAGGAATTGCAAAGCCCATACCTTCAACGGATACGCCAGAGATACTGGAGGCAATTTTACTGGATGTAATTCCAATCACCTGTCCATCAATGTTGATGAGGGGACCGCCAGAGTTTCCTGGGTTAATGGCTGCGTCAGTTTGTAAGGCTTTAGTGGAGATGGTTTGGCCATCTTCTGAACGCGAGGTAACCGTCCGTTCCAGGCTGGAGATAATCCCCTGGGTGACGGAATTTGCATAGTCGGTTCCCAGAGGACTTCCGATTGCAATGGCTGTTTCTCCAATGCTTAGTTGACTCGAGTCGCCTAGTGTTGCGACTTCTTGGACTTTATCAGCAGGAATGCGGACTACCGAAATATCTGAATAGACATCGGAACCGACCACTTCGCCTTCGACCTTGCTTCCATCAGCGAATTGAATATCGAGCCGATCTGCCCCAGAAATGACATGGGTATTGGTGACGAGATAGGCATGTTTGTTATCTTTTTTATAGATAACCCCAGAACCTTCTCCTGCAGCCATATCTTCGCCATTATCGCTGGGACTCAGGTTAAAAATACTATTACTTTGGTTGTTTTCTGTATAGCTAATCACAGATACAACGGCGTTTTGTACTTTATTAACAGCTAGTGTCGTACTGGTTTCATGTTTTTGCGTTTTTTGGGGAACAACTTGAGTCTGGTTGTTCATGAGCGTTTGATTTTGAGAAAGCTGGCTTCCAGCATAGCCTCCTAAAAAACTAAGTCCGAGGATACCAGCAGCAATCACAGGTGTTTTTAATGATTTATGTTTCATGTGGACCTCCAATTCACAAGTTGACTATATAAAATCAGACTTAATTATAGCTTAAATCCACAAAGTTATCCACACATTGTGGATAACTTTGTGTATAATGGGGATATGAAAGTAAAAATTATCACAGTGGGAAAACTAAAAGAAAAGTATCTGCGTGACGGAATCCAAGAATATCAGAAACGGCTGTCACGTTTTACACAGGTCGAGATGATTGAATTGGCCGATGAACGGATCCCAGATCGCGCCAGCCAAAGTGAAAAGGATCAAATCATTGAAAAAGAACACCAAAAGATTATGGCCAAAATCCAGGAACGTGATTACCTGGTCGTTTTAGCCATTGAAGGTCGCTTGCAGTCTTCTGAAGCTTTCAGTCAAGCCTTGGCTCAGGCAACTCTAAAAGGTTATTCTACTTTGACCTTTGTGATTGGTGGGAGTTTGGGACTGTCTGAAAAATTGAAAAAACGAGCTCATTTACTTCTCAGTTTTGGATTAATGACTTTACCCCACCAGTTGATGAAATTGGTTCTGGTTGAGCAGATTTATCGTTCCTTTATGATTCAAGAGGGCAGTCCCTACCATAAATAGTTTCCTTCCTGCTAGGACGAGGAGCCTTTCAGCAGTTGAGCTTCTTCGTGCTGCTTGCATTTGGAGGGTTTATTTGGTAGAATAAATCGTATTGGTCCCATAGCTCAGCCGGATAGAGCATTCGCCTTCTAAGCGAACGGTCGCAGGTTCGAATCCTGCTGGGATCATGTAGATAGAGTCTATAGGAGAATAGAGGACTGGTCTATAGCCAGTTCTTTTTTTGACGGCTCTTATGAAAACGTCTGCTTGTTTTTTCAGAAATGGTCGTGGACTGTTTCATTTCAGGCAGTTTTTGGTACATCTTGGGATTTGAATCCCTTTAGGAGGCTATTTTAAGATAAAATAGACAAAAAGTTTCAAGGATTACCAAGAAAGCCTGTAATAATGGGATTTATGACCTATCGAAAAATATTGACTTCTGAATTTATTCCCCAATTTGTTCCCCCTAGAGATTTTTCAGAGCTGTTTCAAAGTATGAGACGGCTTTTTTTGCGTTCTCTTTTGAGAGGTGGCTGTAGATGTCCATAGTCATTGATAGCTGGGAGTGTCCCAGTCGGTGCTGGAGTTCCTTGTAAGGGATCCCCGAGTTAAGCAGTAAGCTGGCGTGAGTATGTCGGAAGCAATGGAATCCAAGATAAGGAACGCGGGCTTTTTCGCAATGTACTTGAAGGCGATAGCGTAACCTCCGACTATGCGGGTAATCATTGATGAAATCAGAAAAGACCACAGTTTCAGTCCTTCCCAGTTTCCAAGCCTCTTGAGTTTGTTCTCGCTTGCAACTCTTTAGCATGGCCACAGTCTCTTGGCTTATATCTATATCCCTTTTACTTGATTGGGACTTAGGACTGTTTACCTCCTGTTTATGGTTCAACGTCTTAGTGATGTGTACCACCGATTGGGAAAGGTCAATATCTGACCAGTGGAGTGCCAGCGCTTCATTGATACGGCAACCAGTAGCCAGTAAGAACTTGTAGAGGGTGACCTCGTATCGATGGCGGTAGATGGTTTGGTCAAGGGTATCTAAATAATCAAGAAATTGTTTTAACTCCTGATTGTCAAAGTATTTTAGCTTTTGGTGATTGGCTTTCTGGGTATTTCTTGGCAGTATTACCTCCCTGGCTGGATTGTAGGGGAGTGCTTGCATGGTAACACCATACTGAAGAATCCGCTTATTGAGCGCGTGGATTTTGTCATAGTGAAGATATGCCCCTTGGTCTCCCCTATTGGTTTGCTCGGCCAGTTTGTTGATGATTGACTGAATCAATGGAGTGGTGAGCTTATCCAGTTTGTACTGACCGAACAAGGGGATAATATGACGGTTTAGGAGTGTCTTTATCCCATTTTGAGTATTGGGCTTGACTGTATGCTGGTAGCTGTCCCACCAAAGGTTGGCAAGTTCTTGATAAGTGGTAATGCTGGTAGATTTGATCCGAGTAGTACCGTTTTTCTGAAAGTCTACAATAGTCTTCCGAGCCTTTGCCTTGACCTCTTTCTTGGTTCTGCCCGTGATGGTGGTTTTGACTTTCTTTCCTGTCACCTTGTCAGTTCCAAGGTAGATGTTAGCCCTGTAGACGGTTGAGCCGTCCTTTTTTGTAATCTGTTTGATATTCATGATAAACCTCTTTCTAAATTCATCAGTAGGCAAGCGATAAAGTTTTTTAGGTTTGAATCATGAATGGAGCGCACGCGCCCCGGATTAGATTTTGTCAGAGTGTTTGGAAAGAGTGAGTCCGTAGAATGTGGGGTCACGTTTTGTCACCTCATAGGGTGAGGTAAGGGTTAGGTATCGTGAGTTCTTCTCTTGGTTCGTTTTGGAACTTCTCGGCGTTCGGCATGTAAACAAAAAAAAGCTAGATGACCCTATCACTCCCGATAACTGAAAAGATTTTGATGTGAGTATCTTCAGTAGGTGGGAAGTCAATCACGATGTCAGAGTATTTAGGGTTGATGGAGACCAGGCGGAGCGCGTGGGGTTCGGTGTAGACACGTTTCAAGTACGTTTTATCATTGACCACGACAGCGCAGACTTGGCCTGAATAGTTAGAAATCCCCTTATCTATTAAGTAGACCACGTCCCCATCATGGTAGTTAGGTAGCATACTATCACCGTCAACGATTGAAGCGATGTCGTGCCTCGGTGGTTCGTTGGTGACTTGTACGGTGGTTTTGTCGTCGTCATCATAGCTAAAACCAAGGCCAGCAGCTAGACTTGATACTGTTTCCACGTCATAAGTGATACCTAGTTCTTCTACAGCCGTTTCTTGTTCTTCTAGGAGACTATGGCCATACTGTACCCACTTTTGGCGATTATCGGCTGTTAGTTTTTGGTCAAGCTGGTTTAGGTCGGAAGGAGTGGGGGATGAGGTTGAGGTATTTGAAAAAGTTCCGACTTGGCCACTTAGTTTCATCACCTCGTGTGGGATATTGTCTACAAATCTTGGGTCAAGTTGTGATTTTCTGATATTTAAAAAGTCGGCCATCTTTTGTAAGTTTCCCGCAGTCGGTAACGATGTTCCTTTTACATAACCGGTTATAGTACTTTTGGGAATCCCAGTAGAGTTGTGGAGGTCTATTTGGCGGACTCCTCTAGCAGACATATATTTATTTAGATTGTGTGAAAATAATTTCCTGTTTAGTAGGTCTTGAGGGCTAGATTTTGCCATATTATTTCCCTGCTTTCATTGTCTCTTATAGAATAATTGTAACACTAAAATAGAAAAAATACGAGTATTTCAGAATTTTTTTAAAAAAGTTTGACAAAGTACGAAAATAATAGCACTATCTTTCTATCACTTTTGAAAGGAAATTAGAAAAAATGCAACAATGGACACTAAAGGCTTGCCGTATAAATGCTGGATATACGTTGAGACAAGTTGCCGAAAAGGTAGGAAAAAGTTTTCAAACTATATCCAAGTACGAAAAAGATAGTACTGAAATTCCTTTAAGTCTACTAAAAGATTTAGCAAAACTTTATAACATGAAAATAGATGATATTTTTTTGGGAGATAGTACGAAAAAATCCGAACAGAGGTAGAGTCTCAGAGAGATTGAACCGACCATCACTATTGATGACTTATTTTTCAGTTAGAAAGGATCAACACCATGAACCTAGTCTATTTAGACGGCAAGAAAGAGCCGTACACAACTCACGAAATCGTGGCAGAACATGCTGAAATCGATAGTATTTCAGTTAGAAAGCTGATTGATAAACACAGAAAGCGATTGGAAGCCTTTGGGGTTTTGTCATTTGAAATCCATAAACCTGAAAAAGGTTCTTTAGGTGGGAGGCCTAGAAAAATCTATCACCTAAACGAACAACAAGCGACCTTACTTGTTACCTACCTGGGAAATTCTCTCCCCGTGGTTGAATTTAAGACAAACCTAGTCCGTGCCTTCTTTGAAATGCGGGACGAGTTGGCCAAGTTTCAATTACAACGACAACTTGAAGCACCGAAACGCAAAGCCTTACATAGTGCCATAGCAAGATGGGAACACGCTCCCAAGCATGCCCATTCTACAATGGTCAACCTGCTTTTGAAGGGAACCACAGGCTTGAATAAGAAGCAACTGACTGAAGCGCGTGGGGGAACTACAGCAAACTCATTGACGAGTTGCGAACTATCCACGGCTTGAACCTGGTTGCTATTGGCCAACGTATCGGTACAGATCCGAGGACGGTAGGCAAATGGCAAGCAGGTAAGCATAAACCGAATAAAGATAGTCGCAAGAAGATAAATGCCTTATATAGAGAAGTGAGGAAAGACATGACAACACAGAATACAGTGAATCCATTTGAAGATTTTTTCGATTGGTCAAAAGAAGTTAGTAAGAAACCAGTTGCTGAAGTTATTACAGTTCAACAATTCGGGGAACACTCTTTTGAAATTTATGGAGACAAAGATAATCCGCTTTTTATTGCCGTTGAAGTCGCTAAAATGATTGAGGTACAAAACACAACGGACTTATTAAAGAGGGTTGATGAAGATGAAAAGCTGACCTATGTAGTATCTAGGGCAGGACAAAAACGAGAAGTGAACATGTTGACAGAATTCGGCTTATATGAAGTTCTATTCCAGTCACGCAAACCAAAAGCGAAAGAATTCAAAAGGGTTGTCAAACAAATCCTGAAAGAAATCCGTCAGCAGGGTTACTACATGCAGGGCGAGCTGGTAGAACCAACAACAGCACCCACAGAAGAAGAAGCAGAACGCTACTACATTGACGCACTGACAAAGCTTATTTTGGAGGCCACAGACCTAAGCGAGAAAGAGCGTCTAAATCAACGCCTGGGGCTTTTCTTAAAGAATCGTAACTACTACAGCAAGCGAATCGAAACGAGTCACTAAGCGCGTGAGAACACAAAAAAAAGACCTAACGGATACCAGCCGTTAAGTCTGACGGAACAAACCAAAACCAACCATCAGTAGGCATGCGATAGAGGTTTTTAAGTTTATCATGAATATTTTAATTATATCATAAATTAGGGCGAGAAGCTATGAACGTAATGAATATTATGGGGAGGGAAGCATGAACGAATTATATTTATCAATCCATGACCAACTGTTGACCTTGCTTGTTTTGTTCCTTCTGCTGGGGCTTACGGTATTCCACCGAAAGCCAAAGATTGAGACCACAGAGGAAACACGCGCCACAAAGCAAGAAACAGAACTAACCCCAGACTATGGCCGATATATTTGGTTAGCTGGTCGGTACTACAATTAGGAGGCAGAAGATGACAGATTTAGAAGTAAGGCTACTTAGGCTTATTCCAGTAGGGAGTCAGAGGCCTATCAATACGAAGGAGCTTGCTAAACTCCTAGGAATCAATGAGCGGACAGCACGGGATATTATTAGCCGTTTGATTGTTCGCTACCGCGTCCCAATTGTGGCCAACCGTGGGGGCAATAGCGGGCATTATATCCCAGTTGATGATGGGGAGCGTTTGGCGGGAATCCGTGAGCTACAAGCCCAGCATAAGGCAGAGGGTGAACGCTTGAATACACTTATTATGGCCGACCTAAAGCAACATGAAAAAGTGTTGGCAGAGTTTGAGGAGAAAGAACATGAATAAGATTGATTTAGAAGATATTAGGGTAAAACTTTCCAACTTGGTGACTATATCCGATAGTACTCTAGCTTGTGATGACCGTAATTTGACCTATGCGACACTATCTACTGTTACCGACGTCTTAGACACGATTGTCAGAGCGATTGATGAAGTAGTTTAGGAGGAAAGACCATGAATCTATTAAGCCAAGAGGTTGAAACAGCTTTGAAGTTGGAACTATTGACCATGGTTAAGAAATTTCTGGAATCCTATGAGAGAAAAAGGAATCGCAAGACGGGGCTTATTTCTCAAAAAGAATTAATGGAGGAGCTTGAGATCAGTTATCAAACTTTGACAAGGTGGGAAAAAGCTGGCTTGAAACGCTACCAACCACCGCTTGAGGATACCCGAACAGTATTCTACAGAGAGTCCGATATATTGATGTTTTTAGGAGCTGAAAGATGATTTATACAAGTATTGGAGTACAAAACAGACGACTGACCCCAGTAGCTCCTGATATGAGTTCATGGGACTACTTGGTCGCCTTAGAGCCTGTACCTGTCCCACCTACAGCAGGATTGGGGCAATGGAAGAAGAGCCAAGCCCCGTACTGTATCGCTGGAACAGTTGAAGCTGAACCAGACGGGAGTTACAAACGGAGTAATAAAACACTCGTGGCGCGTGATTTGATTTTTCTTGATTATGACGAACTAGAGAATCAAGATGATTTTTTCGAAGCAGTCAAAGAAGTTTTGAGCGACTACACTTTCTTGATCTATCCAACCATCTCATATAGCTTAGAAAAGCCAAAGTACAGGTTAGTAGTCAAGCCAAGCGAGGAAATGGATGAAGTTAGTTATAAAGCTACTGTTAGGGAGATAGGGGACAGAATCGGCCTACCTTACGACGGGGCTTCTCTAACGTGGTCGCAGCTACAAGGTTTACCCGTGAAGACACAAGCAATGGCTGGGGCTATCCGTTTTCAGAATCTGGGGCAGGACTACCCCGTGCAGAAAGTTGAAAAGACTGACTCGGTTGGCGGTTCTTCTCCTAGAAGTTCGGGAGGTATTTCAACGGCTTACAGCGGGGACTCACTTACAATGCGGGTTGTTAAAACTCTCCTGAATGGTCTAGGAGACGAGGGAGGGCGAAATGTTGCGCTGACTCGATTTGTGGGACTTCTATACTCGAAGTATGTTCGGTGCGATGTGGCCACAGCGTATGAGTTGGCAAAAATTGCCAATAGTGTGACGACTGACCCGTTACCGATTGAAGAAGTTGACAGGACTTTTAAAAGTATCACAGAACGAGAAATCGAAAAAAGGAGACTAGGGCTATAGATGAATATTGAAGAATTAACCCAAAGCATGAATCAGGCGGAAGCTGAATATGATTTTAATGAGATTGAGAGCATGGCGGATTTGTACCGCAGAATCAAGCAAGCTGGGGAGCTTTGGAGAATAGAACATACCGAAATAAAGATTATTTCAAAAGGACCGAGAAAGGGGGAAACTGAAACAAAAATCCCGATACCCTCCCCTGTTGATGTTGCAGAGAATTTGAACAAGCTATGCCATTTTACTTTCATTGGTCGGGGTGGGATTTCTGATAGCAGCCCCGTGTATACATTCGATTGGGATAGTGGGGTATACACTCATAGTCGGGATTTATTGTGGCGATTGTGTCGGGCTTTTGATGGTCGTTTGAAGTCGGCACACTACAAAGAAGTTGAAATGCAACTAAGAACCATGATAAAGATGAAGCGACCTCTAGAAGATAGAAATCTTATCCCGGTCAATAATGGAATCTTTAATCTCAAAGACAAGACTTTCAGACCACACGCGCCCCAGTTCATTATCACCAGCAAGATTAAGACTAGTTATAACCCAGGGGCTGAAAAGCCGATCCTCGGGGGCTGGTTTGATTTTGATGAATGGCTGGACGGTATCGCAGTAGGTGATGAAGATGTAGTGACTCTCCTTTGGCAGATCATGAATGAAGCTATCAATCCCAACTATACAAGGGGGAAAATTGTTCTCCTTCTAGGAGATGGGAACAACGGAAAAGGGACTTATCAAGATTTACTAAAGAATTTGATAGGCCAAGAGAATGTAGCTGCCTTGCGGCCTGACCAGTTTGAAGGGCATAAGCCTGAAATGTTGCTCGGTAAAGTTTGTAATATCGGTGATGATATTAGTAACAAGTATCTTGATGAAGTTTCTGACTTGATGAGTATAGCGACAGGGGACACCGTGATGATCAATCCCAAGCATGAAAAACCTGTAGAACTAACCACGAAGCCTTTGTGTCTTTTCTCGGCCAATGCGTTGCCTAACAGTCGAAACAAGTCCCAAGGTTGGTATAGGCGTTTATGTATCGTTCCTTTTAACGCTGATTTTAACGGACAGAAGGAGCGCCCAGAAATCAAGCAAGTATTTTTAAAAGACAGGGAGCTTTTAGAGTGGGTTCTGTTTAAGATTTTGAACATGGAGAACTTTAAGAAATTCATTGAGCCAGAAGTGACCAAGACGACGCTTGAGGAATACAAGTCAGATAATGACTATATCCTTGGTTTCGTGAAAAACAGGTACGTTCCTAACGGTTGGGATGGACTAACTCATGTACCTACAGCATTTTTAAAAAGAGAGCTGTCAGAGTATGCCCATGACGAGGGAATCAGCAACCCACAGCTTTACGGAGCGGGTAAGCGAGTTGTAGCTGTTTTGAATAAAGAGACAGAGGGAAGGTATGAAATAAAGTCGGGGCGGGTAGTTTTTGGTGATGAAAAAATCTTAGATCCGTTTGGTTTTTTTCAAAAAGACCTAGCAGGGTCACGGAGGGGAATCAGTAAAATCAGATAAAAGGTTTGTGCCCTTGTTTGAAATAGCCAAAACCCTTGATAATACTAGCTGTTTAGGTGGTTTGTGCCTTTGTTGTGACTTTCTTTTTTAAGAATGGCACAACGAAAACCATTGGTGTTGCTGGGTTTGTTGCTATTATGTGACCTTGTGACGTTCTTTTTCTATTATGGATAAAATAAAATAAATAATAATTATTATCTATTTAAAATATATATAATGTCCGAGAAAAACGGCACTGGCACACAACGTGGCTAAACCCTTACAGCCCCAAGGGTTTGAGCGTGTTCCCTTTCTAGGGCACAAAAGGTCACAAAATCTATTTTTTAACATAAATTAGGAGGAGACACATGAAAGAAATTGTAAATATTGAAGAAATGATGGTATTCATCATGAAATTATTGGTCAGCGGTGCCGTGGTTATGTTGGAAGATGGTGGAATTTCCCATGTACCTAGACCCAAAAATGACGCTTTGGTTATTGAGTTTGAAGATGGAGAACCGACCGGGTGCATGAGAGCGGAAAAGGTTGAGGAATTTTATGAGGTTAAGAAAGGGGTGTTGAGATGTTTATAAAAACCGAAAAAGGACTAGTCAATATTGATCAGATTAAAATGATGAGATTTCCTTATGATGAGGATGAACACCAAGGAATGCTTTTGGTATTAAAAAATGACCGAGTCGTGATGACGGAAATACTTTACCCCGATTTAGTGGAAAAAATGGAGAAATTAGGGGTATTGATTTAAGAAGGAGGAAGAAAAATGCAAATCGGAAACAATAACATGGTGGGAATAGATAGTTACAACGATCAATGCTTACGCCTAACGTGTTGAAGCTGATGAAAGTCTTGGATCATGACGGAATTTATACGGAGTTCCTGGAGAATGTTGAAGTCTAAACAATAAAAAACGAGGGTAGCCCAAAAGTGGGTTGCCTTTTTGCCTACATAGTTGGGCATTTGGAGGTATATAGTGATGATGAAGTTAACCATAGAACAATTTGTCGGTATGATGGACAGCTCACGCGCAAAAGGTATGTCAGAGGGTGAGCCTTTTGAAATTGATTTAGAAGCTGAATCATTGTACTTGGGTAGTCAGTACATACCGCTGGAGTCACGACCAGCTAACTATGGCGGTAAGCAATGGTATTTTATTTGCCCCGATTGTGATACACGCCGACGGGTATTATATGGAGTTGTAGGCTTTATGGCTTGCGGTGAGTGTCAAGGAATCTATAAGCAGACACGGAACAGAACCAAAACAGATTGTGGGTATTGGTGGGATATGGCACTAAAGGAAATCCGAAAGCTAGATCCAAATTTTAAACCGCCAAAAGGTTACGTAGATTATGATGACTTTCCAAAGCGCCCAAAGTGGATGAGATGGCCTGATTATCTGAAGCGCTGGAGGAAGTTCCATAAGTACATGGATAAAGCCCACACCTTATGGCTTAAAGGGTGGTAGAATATTGCAATGACAGATATTAAGAAACGATTGAACAGACTGAAGAAAATACCTGAACGCTTGCAAGAAATCAAAAGGGAAATCGAATACTTGGAGAGTAACCCGATAGCTTCCCAGCAGTTTGAGAATCAGCCACGGAACAATAGCAACAGGAATACCACCGAGGATAGAACTATCAATACCATTGACAGGTTGTCCGAGTTGAAAGTGGAGTTTAAAGCTTGTCTTGACGAGCAGAAAGAGATGGCCCAGGGCATTGAATCCTTGTCTGACCCGTTAGACAATATGGTTATCAGGTTGTTCTACATCGATGGCAATAGCTGGGACGAGGTAGCTAGGAGTTTACGGGTCAGCAAAGCCACTATACAACGGGCTAGGACAAGAGCCATGGAGGAGTTGGAGGAGTTGCTGGGTGGGTGATATTACTAGAAAATACGAGAATAAAATCTGATATAGATGAACAGGAAACCAATACAAACTAGTAACGTCCATTTTTGGACACAACTTAAAACATTTCAACATGCTCAAATTTGAGTGGGTTCAGAGAAGGAATATGATCAAGTAAGAAGCGAAGCCTTGCATGAGTTCACTTATGGTTATCTAGGCGGTTGCTTGATGGAGTTGGTAGCTGGTACATAATCGATTTTTTGGGAACGGTCACAGTAGGAAACAGTAGGGGAGCTGACCCTGTAAAACACAGACTTAGGTTAGACTAGTCCCCCATGTCGAAAAAATCGGGATTTAATTTTAATTCCGCCACCGGTGGTGGGGTCGATTACGGAGATATTTGCATTTCTCGCGTACGACCCCCCCTCCCCCCTGTCGTTTTCTTGTCATTGCTGACTTCTGACTGATTTGGGGATTCCTTTTTGGTGCATTTTAGGCTGTTTTTTAAAAGAATACCGCTCAGAATAGCAAAAATTTCAACGAGACCGCCCCTATTTTGAACCCTAGTAATGTCGGTGGTGATTTATACCTTGAATCCTTAAAAGCTCCCAGGGGGAAAATACGGGGCTATTGTGGTTATCAACTATTAGTTGACTGTTTCCATTTTTGGCAGAGCACGCGCAGATTGAAAGCAGGTAATCCAGTAGCTCCCTTATAGGCTGAAAAATGTCAAGTTTTATCAAGTTGTATATTTTAGTAGCTATGTGGGTATTTGCTCGCTGGCAACGGTGTAGGCCTATCCCTTAGCAGACCAACAAAAAAGCGAAGTCGTTTTGACCTCGCCAGCTTGCCTACTGAACTCGTAAAAAATTTGTTCCCCTTTTTGTTCTCCTTTGGTGGTAGTCTATGGGGGTGTATGGAATATCTAAACCCCTAAAAGTGTTGATTTGGTGGTTTTTGTTGGCTGTATGGCGGAATAATAATAATTAGTATTTGCTTTAAGATATAGTATACAGTTGCTATGGAAGTTCATTTGTTTTTAGGACAGGAGAGTCCGTTTCATCTGCTTTTATTGCTGATCCGTTCTGGGAGCCTGGGCTGGCTCTTTTTTAGTCTATTGGGAAATCGTTTAAAAATGCCTTTCTTTAGTGGTTTTTGTCTGTATGAGCTGCTGTTGATAGGATTTGGCATCCTCTACTCTCCCCTTTTTTACCTGTTTCTTCTGGTGGAGCCTTTTTTCTTGTCTTGGTTTTTCTATCGAAATACCTATGAGAGTCTTTCTTTCTCGGCTTATTCGGTCGGGATCCTCTACCTCGGTTTTGACTTACTGCGCGGCTTTTTTCTTTTTGGCCTGTATGCGATTGTGGATCACCGGGTGTTTGTGGATTTTCATGTGCTCCTGTATGGTGTGGTTGTAGGCTTATCTACCTATACTCTCTGTCTCTGCTTTCACTATGTTCATCGCTATTTGGTCTTGCTGGACGAACCGCGTTTTCATAAGCAGGTGCGAACTTCCTTTTTTGCCTTTATTCTGATTCACTTGTTGCTAACCCTGTCGCAAATGTGTATCTGTTCCTTTTTATCCCTTGGTTGCTTTAGCTTTTTGCGAACGGCTTCGCTTTATGGTTTTGTTTTTGTGATTTTACGGTTGCGCTTGTCCATTCTTTCTTTTGAAAAAGAGGAAAGGGAAGGGCGGCTCCCCATGGCTAAGCTGTGTAAAAAGTTAGGTTGCCTGTATCAGGATTTAAGGGGATTTCGGCATGATTTTGCGGGCATGTTGGTCAGCTTTACGATGGCGATTGAAAGTCGGGATTGGGAATTGATTGAAAAATTGCATCGAGAAGTATTATTGGAGGCCAATAAGAGCTTGTCCTCTCATGAATATTCCTATTTTGATTTGTGCCTGTTGGAGGATAAGACCATTCGGAGTTTAATCTTTTACTATCTCGGACAAGCCCAGGAAACAGGGGTGGAATTTTCTTTAGAAATTCGTGAAAAGGTCCCAGCCTTGAATGTGCATCAGCTGGCCTTGGTTCGTTTGCTGACAATTTTACTGACCAATGCAGTTGAAGCCGCTCAAGCATCTGCAGATAAGGAGATTGCGCTAGCGATTTTTCCAACTGAACACGGGGTGGAATTGATTTTGGAAAATAGTCGACCAGCTGGTGATTTAGAGGTTCAAAAGATTTATCAAGCAGATTGGTCAACCAAGGGACCTGGTAGAGGGACCGGGCTATTTACGGTAAAGCGGATTCTCAATCATGAGACAGCCATGTTATTGGATACAGACTTTGATGAGCATCGCTTTACACAACACCTAACGATAAGGAGTCACTCATGAAAGTACTGATTTTAGAGGACCAGCTTCACCATCAAATCCGCTTGGAAGGAGCCTTGCAGGAATTAGGAGAAGAGTTGCAGCAAAAGCTGGAAATTCGAACTACGGGAAAACTAGAGGAATTTATGGCTTACCACGCGCAGGCAGAAGTTCACCAACTTTATTTTCTGGATATTGAGATTCAGAATCGGGAGCGAACGGGTTTGGAAGTGGCGCGTGAAATTCGAAAAAATAATCCCTTTGCGATTATTGTGTTTACCAGTTCCCATTCTGAATTCGCCCTCCTAACCTTCCGTTACCAGGTGGCCGCTTTGGATTTTATTCCCAAGGATTTGGCAGACGATCTTTTTCGTCTCAGATTACGAGAAGTCCTGGAATATAGCCGTTCGCATTTTGTGGATTTGGACAGCCAAGGAGACTATTTTGATTTTTGTGCCAAAGGCGAACGTCTGCAGATTCCTTTTCAGGATATTTTCTATATTGAAACAGCACCAAATTCCCACAAACTACGCATGGTCGGCAAAAATTTTATCAAGGAATTTCCAGGAACCCTACAAGAGCTAAGTGATTTAAAGGACCCCAAAGGACAAGACCGCTTTTTCCGCCCTCACAAGTCCTATCTAGCTAATATTCAAAATATCCGGGGCTGGGATCGACGAAATAGACTAGTTTTATTTCCAGAACAGATCAGCTGTCCCTTGTCTCGTCTACGTTTTTCAGCCATGAAAGAATTATTAGCTGAAAAAAATGAAATTTTTTGAAAAAAAGACTTGCATTCTAAAATACGAACTGCTATAATTATTCTTGTCCTTGAGATGAGATGGTCCGTTGGTCAAGGGGTTAAGACACCGCCTTTTCACGGCGGTAACACGGGTTCGAATCCCGTACGGACTATAGGTGAGTCGGAATTTCTCCGGCTCTTTTCTTTTTCAAAAAGTATAGTAAAAGGACGGGCAAAAACGAGTTTCAAATAAAAACCGGCTCTATAATTTCTATAGTGGGTAACGACCCCAAATAGAGATTATGGGGTCTTTTTAGGTACCAAAAAAAGTCCCACATGACCTATAATGAATAGTGACCAAACCAACATTAGGAGAATCATATGGAACTTATTCATAATACCACAGAATTACAGACAGAAATATCAAAATCACCTTTTACGCTAAATTTCAAGTTGAAATTAGCCACCACTAAGAAATTCCTTTGGTGACTTGTAGTCCAAACATTTTTTAGGATAATTGTTTATCCAATTTTCAATAAAAGCGACTTCTTTGGGAGTTGTTTCTTTGGTCCCTTTTGGTAACCACCTGCG
>NZ_JACBXX010000070.1 GCF_013415245.1 Streptococcus danieliae
TAAGCTGATTTTAGGCGGATTGAACTTAGGTAAGCTGATTTTAGGCGGATTGAACTTAGGTAAGCTGATTTTAGGCGGATTGAACTTAGGTAAGCTGATTTTAGGCGGGTTGAACTTAGGTAAGTTGATTTTGGATGTTTTAAACTTAGGTAAGTTGATTTTGGATGTTTTAAACTTAGGCAAACTGACTTTAGGCGGGTTGAACTTAGGTAAGTTGATTTTGGATGTTTTAAACTTAGGTAAGCTGACTTTAGGTAGTTTAAACTTAGGTAAGTTGATTTTGGATGTTTTAAACTTAGGCAGCCTGATTTTAGGCAGTTTAAACTTAGGTAAGCTGACTTTAGGCAGTTTAAATTTAGGCAAACTTAGTTTAGGTAAGGATTTGGGTGTGCTAGCTTTTGTTTTGTTTCTTTTGGAAATCAGTTGTTTAAAAAAGGGGGAATCAGCCATAATGGTGTCAACGAGTACCGAATTTTTATTTTTTGCAGAGTTATGTTTATTTTTAGATGGATAGGGATCAAAATAGTAACCACGACCAGTTTTTAGCCGTGCTTTTAATTTACCATCAAATAATTCCTTATCTAGTAAATCCACATTTCCTGCCGTATTTTTAAACTTTCCACTTACTTTAGCATATCCCACCAGACCAAGTCCTCCCAGTGTTAATAAACTAGTTACAATTTCAGTAACAGCTTTATCTTGAGCCTGTGCTTTGTTATTTGAATAAAGTGACCAAAATAGATCTTTTCTTTTACTATCAAGATTAGGCTGACTATAGTATTTAATGATGCGTTGATCCATAGGTAGGTTTTTGAATTTGGGATGACGAGCCAAAATCATAGAGTCTATATCTGCATTAACGTCGTCCATGTTCATATCAGTGAAAATATCTCCGACAAAAGAGTTCAATTGGAGGGTTGATTTACTGTCAATATGAAATTTGGAAAGTAAGGGGTTAGGGAAGCCTAGGATGGGGAGTGGTGCGAAAACACCGCCAAGAGGAAGAGAGCCGAGACTACCAATAAATTTGACGGTAGAAGTAAGTGGACTATGGTGATAGGTAGATGCTAGGGTTGCCATAGTATGAGATAGATCGATTTTAGCGTTGTTGTTAATATGATTATTTCTGAGAATTTTCATTCCTTTCTTTGAAACATTTCCTTTGGGGGCTGATCCAAAAACTGTAAGTAGTTTTTGTAATTTACTATCGTTATAGTCCATATAAGCTAAGGCGGTAGCGATATCTCTATTAACAGTATCACTGTATAACTTTTTGTTATGTTTGAGATTTTTATTCTTTTCCCGTACTTCTTTTCCGACTTTTTCGATAAAGGCAATGAGTTTTTGCTGATCACCAGATTTTTTACTGATTTCAGTATTAATTCCAAAATAATCCTTGGAATCGATAGGGTCACCGTTTCGGTCTTTTACTATGTTTTGAGGTTTTGGAGGTTCCTTTGGCTTACCTTTCTTTTGAGTATTGTTGGTTACTTTTTGTGGAGTAGAGTTAAGATTTGCTGAGTTGGTAGTAGAGCCGTTTTGATTTGTCCAACTAAGTACATAGCTTGGGTAGGTTACTGGAACTGATGGGACATACGGTTGCGTATAGCGAATCCCTGGGCTTTGATTATAGTTGAAAGCAGGGGTTGGATAAATTCTAGTATCTACTGGATAGGATACCACAGGTCTAGTATTTGTAGAAGGTTTGATAGATACCGGTGCAAGGGGACGCTTGATTGGTCTAAGTGGTCTTGATTTTGAAGCATCCGTATTTGGTTTAGGAAGCGGCTGCTTAACAGGCTTAGCTTGTTCCTGTTTTGAAGTATCAGTACTTGGTTTAGGAAGCGGCTGCTTAACAGGACTAGTCGGTTTCGTTTTTGAAGTATCAGCATTTGGTTTAGGAATTGGCTGCTGAACTGGCTTAGTTTGTTCCTGTTTTGAATCATCAGTACTTGGTTTAGGAAGCGGCTGCTGAACTGGCTTAGTTTGTTCCTGTTTTGAATCATCAGTACTTGGTTTAGGAAGTGGTTGCTTAACAGGATTAGTCGGTTTCTCTTTTGAAACGTCGGTACTTGGTTTTGTAGGTTGAGTTACAGATGGGGTTTTATAAAGAACTTGATGTAAAAAGACAACTGGTGCTTTCGGGGCTGTTGGCTTGATAGCTGTAACCGTCAGTGGTTGGAGAGCTGGAATAATCTTTAGCTCTGGTTTTTTAGGTTGGACTGGTTGACTGACTGTGGCATAGGCTGGTTCTTTAGGTTGGAGGGGCTTCTTAGGAGCTTCTAGCTTTTTGGTGAGAAGCTCTGGTTTAATCGGAGCTACAGGTGGATTTCCAGGTTTTTCCCTCTGGATTAGCCCACTCGCCTTAATATCCGCATTGACAGTAAACCATTGGCGGGACCGATCTCTGAGTCTGCTTGGATTAGCGGATTTTTGAATATCATTAGGGTTGTAGCGGATTCCGAAGGTAAAGGAGATCTCCCCTCCTGTCGCAAGTGCAACACCTGCCCCGTAGTATTCATTGGAATGGCCGTCTTGATCCCACTCAGAGCGGTCGAATTTAGAACCGTCGGCCTTGGAATTATTACTTCCTCTGACAGCTACATAGCCATTTTCGCCACTGACGGAAGAGCCTGTAATGGGGATAAAGCTAAGATTAGCGTCCAATTGGACAAATTCCTGCTCCCCAAATTCAAAACTATTGTTGCGGGAGGCGAAGGATAAGAGGGCAGTTTTGTCTTTATCAAAGACGACAGGTGAACCATCCTCAAAAAAGTAGGTCATGGTTTGACGGATGGCAAAGTCAACCTGCCCCTGATTATTCCCATGAGTTCCTACATAGATCGTTTTAGTAGGATCAGTGTAGATAAAGGCAGTGGCTTTTCCATCTTCCGCAAAGGTTGATAGCAGCTCATAGGTATAATCTAAACGAGTAATTTTTTGGCCATTGTAAGATGTATTGGCAAGATTGGTATAACTCACTCGAATTGGTTGATTCTTTTCAAGAATTAGACCATAACCATCTCCACTTCCAGCTGGTGTTTCGGAACCAACTCCTTTGAAAAGAGTAGCTTCCTTGGTTAGAGGGAGTTTGTTAATGGTTCCTGCAACCCCGTCAAGACCTGAACCAAAATCATGACTAGGGGCAATGAAGGATTTGACTCCTTCAAAATGAACCGTCGCATTGGGTTCCGATTTGGCAATCAGGTATTGGGCGTAAACTTGGCTGAGGAAACCATCTTTTTGGCTATCTTCTTGAGCTTTGGCAAGAGCTGTTTGATAAGCTTTATTAGCTTCTTGGTAGAGGCTGAGTTCTTTTTCATACTGGGCTTGTTTTTCTTGGAAGCTCTTCTGAGCCTGCTCTTGTTCCGTTTTTTCCTTCTGATAGCTTTGTTCTTTGACTTGATAGTCTGTCAACTCCTTTTCAAAGGTTGCCAACTCAGTTTGGTAGTTTTCTTTTAATTGCTTGTTGAGCGCTTCTTGTTTTTGATAATTTTCAAGATTTGCTTGGTACTGAGCCTGCTCTTTTTCATAGGTAGCTAATTCTTGTTGATACTGCGCTTGCGCAGCGGTTTCTTCCTTTTTGCGATTGGCTTCAGCTTCTTGGTGCTGGTTAATCTCCTTGAGGGCAGCTTCATAGTTGGCCAAATCTACAGCATACTGCTCTTTTTCAAGTGCGTATTGCTTGGTCGCTTCTTGCAGTTCCTTGGTTTGTTGCTGATAGGCTTGATTTCGGTCGCTTTCGGTGGAGACCGTTTGGGGGTCCTCCTGGACGAGAATAATCCCTTCATTTTTAGCAGCCTCAAGGGCTGAATTGTAAGTCCCCAAAGAGGCTTCAGGATTTTCGCTGTGTTCTTCAGCTTGAATTTCTTGTGCCACAATCAAGGTTGGTGCTAGCAGTAAGCTACTAACGACGAAAGTCTTTTTCACGTCTACTCCTTATATTTTTATGTTTACCAACCTATTATAAATTTGTTTCGCGGATTGTCAAGTTCCTACAAGCGATTCTCCCTCATTTGGAGCTTGAGTCCGCAAACAAAAATTTTAAAATGAAGTTAGCCACCCATCCTATCTGCTAGATAAGTACTACAACTCATTCTGATGAGTTGTCTGATTTCATTTGATAATAGGTTTGGAGCTGTTAGGCTAATTGGCCAAGGCTAATGATAGCCTTGGTTTAGCCCTCAAAACAGCTTCAAAAGTCCCTGTTGTCAAATGAAATCCTTTTGTAAGGTATAAGAAAACACCTCCGTGCTATACTTGTTGTTCACCACAAACAAAAGGAAGGGCACAGAGATGCAAAACAATTATACAACAAAAGGAAAACATTTGACAATTAATGATCGTCGCTACATTGAACGATGGAACAAAGAAGGAAAATCCAATCGAGAAATTGCTCGCCTACTTGGAAGAGCTCCTCAAACAATCAATAACGAAATCAAGCGAGGGCAAGTCTTACAACAAGTGAG
>NZ_JACBXX010000112.1 GCF_013415245.1 Streptococcus danieliae
TGAATAATAGCTGTCTCACAAGAGCGATTGGGACGAAAGCCATAACTATACTCTGAGAAGTGTCTTTCACAGATTGGACTGATGGTTTGAACAATCGCTTGTTGTACCATTCTGTCCATGACTGTAGGGATTCCAAGATTTCGGACGCCACCATTTGGCTTAGGAATTTCAACTCGTAAAACTGGTTGAGGTTTGTACTTCCTCTGCTTTATAAGTTCCTTGGTTTCTCGCCAATGTTGCCGTAGGAAATTATCCATTTCCTCAATGGTAACTCCGTCGATACCAGCAGAACCCTTGTTTCTTTTTACCTGATGATAGGCTTCAAGCATATTGTTCCGAGATAATATCTTATCTAGCAATTCTGACATGTGCGTATTCCTTTCTTGTTTCGGTGTCTGAGGGACATCTTAGATTCGTGAACCTTCTCCTAGTCAATACGTGACCGTCTCCAGTTCTATCAGACCGTTCTTTTACAGACACAAGTGAAGTAGGATTACTTCGGTTAATTGTTCGCCCCTTCGCTCCATTTCCATTACAGAAACTTCATCACTACTATGGGTTCGGCTGACTTCTCATGATTCGTTGTTACTACGTCTACGACGCTCATGAGACCTCACGGGATAAGTCGTATATCTTTCCTCGTTTACTCTCGTGATCTACGCATATAGGTTACGACTACCTTTTGGGACTTTAGAGTTTTCAGCCTCCTCATCCACTACATACGCCTTCATATCACATTTCTGTTCGTAGAGCCACGATTTCGCTATCCCTTCCTCTCCCCGCTACCTCACGATAGTCAGGCTTGGGAGTCGCTATTGGGTTCACCGGTAGCAGGTGCCCACAGAGGACTTGCACCTCAGATATACGACATGCCCGTCGTACAGAAAAAATAGCCCCCGGATTTCTCCGAGGGCTTTCATTCTGTCGCCTTTTGAAACATCTCTTGTAAAACTTTGTCCAGCGCTAGGATATCGCTTCGACACATCTTCCCACTGATACCAATGAGCTAATTCATGCATAATGGTACCCAGTGGATTATAGACAGCCACTAAATGACCTGGAACCCTAGTTTGCAAAGCTACAATATCATCATTAGTAAATATCCCTCCGATGACCAACTTCTAAGGCTAAAACAACCAACTCATCATCCTGAATATTAACAATAACACGATGACTCCCAATCCGATAACGCCATTGGCCAGCTCGATTGGCCGTCAGTCCCTTTCCTTTAGAACGCGGGTTATCTACAAGGTTCTCCAGATAACTTTTAATTTGTTTTCTTGTAAATGGATCTAATTTTTTCAACTGTTTCGCAAATTTTGGGGTAGGTACTAGCCTATAGGTCATCCCAGCTGAGAACCTCCCCACCGTTTGCTAGGTACTCCTCATACTCTGTCAAAGCCATGTCAGCAAGTTTCGCATCATACTCATCTTCTAAAGCTTGGAGAGTCTTCGTACGAATTAACTCCGACAAAGATACACCTTCAAACTTAGCCATACTTTGCATGAATAACTTATCTGCTTCTGATACTTTTAAGGTAATGGTTGTCATAGTTCTCCTCCTCAGTTTATTTAGTAACACCATTGTATTACCGATACCAGGATAAATCAAGCTATTACGCTTTCATTTCCTGTCTTCCAGATCCCTTTCGATTATTTATTCGTACTTTTCCTTCCAAAACAAGAAAAGCACCCAGCGGAAACTAAGTGCTCTATATTTTATCGAATCGGTTCGTAATAAGGGGATTCAGCCCAAGCATATCTGAGCATTGCCGCTTCCCATGCCTCTTCTGGAGCATCATCAGTTAATGTTATCACTCTCACTTTTCCTTCCGGACTGTCCTCAAAATAGGTATTATCATACGCTCCATATATCTCATACAATTCAATATCTTTTCTTGCATCTATATGAGACACATCAAAAATCCGGCCTTTTGATTGTTCTAAACTTAGTCGTTCTCTGATTAAATCTTTCCAAATTAATCCCATGTCTATTCCTCCCATCCTAATTCTAGAACATCCTTGGTGAATTTCTCTGCAAAAGTTTCCATAGGTTTTGTGTACCTATTATCATTGGCGTATCGACTAATTTTTCCCCTTATATTATACCCTTTTCCTTCTAACTCATCAACTAAATCAGCGCTCTCATCGAAAATTATCTGGGCCAGTGCCTGTCTTCCTAACCCAGGATATCGCTTCGCTACATCTTCCCACTGGTACCAATGAGCCAGCTCATGGACAATGGTACTAAGCGGGTTATAGGCAGCTACCAACTCACCAGGGACTAGAGATTGAAAAGCTACAATATCATCATCGGTCCGTAAATCCACCCTAACAAAAAGAGTATTTTCTTCTCGGATATACCCTGCTACGACATTCGGAGACGTTTCTGTCTTATCCACAATGACTACTTTTGGCAACTTAAAACTAGGCGGAACATGCGGAATTAAGTCCATAGCTTTGACCAGCTGTTTCGAATAGTAAGTGACTGCATTCTTCTTACCAACTTTCACCGCATTGGACAGATACATCTCTCCAGCATAACTTGCACCTTTGACTCGTTTAACAGAAATACTGCACATTTCACCGTCAACTTTACGAACAATGTCCGGTACATTATCGTGAGAGTAACTAATCCGAAAACTAGAATTATTGTCTACTATCAAACTGGCTTTCTCCATCCACTTACTTGGTATTGTCGTGTGTTACCTTGACCGATACCCCAATTTGGTAGCTACTGAAGGCATCTACGATAGATTTTGCATAGTTGATAACCAATCTATTGTCTGGCTTCCACGGATCCTTGACTTTTTTATGCAAAACCTCACCGACAACTTCTGACCTTATTTCTTTCACCTATTTATTCGCACTTTTCCTTCCAAAAAAACGAATAAAAAAGAAAAAGGCAAAGGAGCTACCGATGCAAAAAAAGCTACTCACTCTACTCCTCCTCTTTGTTAGTACACTGTCAGCGATGCCCGTTCTGACCGAGGCACGAAAGGAAGTCCATCCCCAAGAGGCTAGCACGTATCCCTTTCATCTGACTCAGGCCCTGATCGCTAAGTCCGGGTCCGGGCAGACCGTTCGGGGGACGGGAACCTATCTTGGGAAGGGGATCTTCCTCACTGCCGCCCACAATCTCACGAATGAGCGAGGGCAGCTGCTGGCTGGACAGACCATCCGGTCCTACAATGCTCAGGGGACTGAGCTTTTCCACACAGGAGCCAAGGCCAAGGCCTATCACCTTCCTGCTGGATACCAAGGCTACGAGGATTTGCGCCAGGATCTGGGGCTGATTGAAGTGGAATCTAGCCTAGGAATTCCGGCGGGACAGCAGGAGGTGAAATTAGCTGTCTACACCCAGGCTCAGAAGCTGGTGGGGAAAAGGGTCTTCAGTATGGGCTTTTCGAGTTTGACCCGACCACCTTATACCCAGGCCAGTGGTCAGGTGCTGGCGGTGGAGGCAGATGGCACACTGACGGCCGATCTGGAACTGGTTGCGGAGAACTCGGGTTCGCCTGTGTTCCTGGATGGGGAGATTATCGGGATTGTAACCGCGGTGACGGAAGAATGCCGGGGGCAAAGTAGTTGTTCCCGAGCTACGATCACGCCCTTGACTCCAGAACTGAAAAAGGAGTTATTGGATCCCGCTGGAATCCAGGCTCGCCTGATAGACTAAATCGAGTAGAGGCTAATTTCTAGTCCCTCTCACACCACCGTGCGTGCCGTTCGGCACACGGCGGTTCAACTAACTTTTAACGCATGTCGTTTAAGATAGAAATCTAGACAAGAAACCAGTCCTCTTTTAGTAAGGGCTGGTTTTGATATAGCTCGCTTTAAGACTGACTTTTGTGCCACTAGTTGATAGTGGTTACCCCAGCCAGATACTTTATCGGCTATCCATTTCGGAACACCTAGTTTCAGAAGTCCCCATAGTCGTCTCGATTTTTTCTTCCATTGCTTCCAGATAATGACTCGGATACGAGTTCGTAAACGCTCATCTATTTGCGTCAGTATCGTCTTCATATTACCAAGTGAGAAGTAATTTACCCAACCGCGGATAACCCAATTTAATCGTTCAATCCGTGTCGTTAGGTCAATGCTCCACTTCCTCGTCGTTAGTCGCTTCAGCTTGCGCTTAAAACTCTGTACACTATCTTGATGGGGACGGCATTTCCAGCCTTTCGGAGCTAACTAT
>NZ_JACBXX010000167.1 GCF_013415245.1 Streptococcus danieliae
TATAGCGCTTTGACGTTGTATTGAGGCTCACAAAAGGGAAAAATCGCTACTTTACCGTGGCGATTTTTCTTTTTGCAGTTCAGTAATCCCCCGTCAGAACTGAGGTTCGAAACAACGGGAATGATTCTACTACCAAGATATGGTAGATGCTATCGAAGCTGAAGGTGGAGTTCTTCCAGAAGAAGGAACTACTGACTTCACACTTGATCCAGTTCGTGCAAACCACTCAGTAGAAGAAGCAAAATCAACAGAAGAAGCTGTTAAAGATGCAAAAGCAGCTGCTAAGCCTGCTGCAAAACCTGCACAAGCAGCTGCAAAACCTGCAGCAAAAGCAGGACAAAAAGTTCTTCCTAACACTTCTGCAGTTAAATAAGGCACAGGGAATCGACTAGATTACATGTGAAGGAGGCGAGAGTCGGGTCTTAGGATTATCCTATTCCCCCTCTCGCTTTTCATTTTCAAAAATGTGAGGGTAGATAGATGAAATTCGTAAAAAATTCGCTTAAAGCGCTGCTTACAGGCTTCCTATTAGTGACGGGATTGCTTCTGACCTTGGTAGCTTGCAGTTCTGCTAGCGAAGCTAATCAAAGCACTTCTTCAAGCCAGAAGCAGCAGGTAGCGACCTACAAGCCTTCTGCTGAGGAAAAAGCTTATCTCAAGAAACGATTTGAGCCGTTACTAGCAACGAACAAGGATACAGTGGCTTATGTCTATGCACCAGGGACCAACTTGGATGAGCCTGTTGTGCAGACGACAGACAATGCGACTTATTTAGACAAAACCTTTGATGGTGGTTATGAGCCTTACATGGGGACAGTCTTTATGGATATGGACAACAGCAAGGATTTTAGTGATCGCTTAACTTGGCTCTTTGGGCATGCTCGAGGCAGTAAGGTTCCAGATAGCCGGATGTTTAATGATGTAAACTTCTACAGCAATAGCGACTATTTTAGCCAACATCCCTATGTCGTGGTTGAAACACCAGAACGGAAATATTACTATGAGGCTGTAGCCATGATTATTGTTCCGGAAACCACAGCTTTTTACCGTACCGAATTTGATTCTGACCAAGACTTTGTCGAGCAGTTGAACCAAGTTTACAAGGATGCTCAGGTTAAGAAAAAAGATGTCGAGATTAAGGCAGAAGACCGTTACCTTGTACTTTCAACTTGCCGTGAAGAAGACGAAACAATTCGTGCCAATCTCTACCTTCGTCAGATTCCAGATGACGAGATGGACAAATTTGTGAAAGAGCATGGTGAGAAGTTGGCTTATAAATCAACGCGTGATTAAGCAATAGAACCTCTTAGTTTCGTAGCAAGATGAGCTAAGGAAACGATTATCATCACCTATTGGAAAAGGCTTAGTCCCCTTATTTGTTGGAGTTTGGATTCTAACAAATGAGGGGCTTTTCTTTTGGCGGGAGGTGTGAGGGGCACTTGGTTAAAATAGTAGACTTTTGTCAACTACTGATTTCATTTTTATTGATGTATTTTCCTGTGTTTATGTTACAATAATGTTACTAGGATTGGGAAAATCCTTGAAAGAAATCTGTAAAATTTCTGGATTCCTTGGTAGTGATTTCGTGAAATCACTTTAAAATATTGAGATTAAAAATTTTTAGGAGAGTAAGATGCAAAAGAAAATGCGTAAATCTAAGAAAAAATGGATTGTAGTCAGCGCAGCCACGGCCGGTATGATGGCAGTTGGAACATCATCTGTTGTTGCAGCTGATAGTGTTGGCGCGAATGCTCAGGAAGCGGTTCTGATCGCTGCTGAGGGAGCAGAACCTGTTGCAACTACAGCTGAGAATAGTGCTCCAAGTTCAGCAGCTCCAGTGGAAACTCCTGCTAGCCCAGCTGAGCCTACACCAGCTCATGCTTCAGCGCCAGTTGCATCGGCTGCTGATGAAGTGAAGGAAGCTGCTCCAGTAGAGAAGGCTGCTGTGAAACCAGCTGAGGCTGTTGTTACAAGTCAATCAGCAGCTCCAGCCCCAGCTCAAGTAGAGCCAGCGACACTTGGTCTTAGCAAGCAGGCTTATGAGGTTGCTAAGGAGGCAGGTCTCGCTCTAGCCAACCTAACAGAGGCGCAAAAGGTTGCTCTGAACCGTGTTCGTAAAGACCTTCCATCAAATTCTGGAACCTTAATCACCTACAAAAATTTTGAAGATATTGCAACATCATTAGTAAATCGTGATTCCCGTTACGCGATTCCATATTTCAATGCTTCGCAAATTGAAAATATGCCGGCGGCACGAACTCGTAATGCCCAAACCGGAGAAGTGGCTGATCTAGATGTATGGGATTCATGGCCTGTTCAAGATGCTCAGACTGGGCATATTGTGAACTGGAATGGTTACCAATTGGTTATTGCCATGATGGGCTTGCCACATGAAAATGACCAACATATCTACCTTCTTTATAACAAGTATGGAGACAACAACTTTGCCAACTGGAAGAACGCTGGTTCAATCTTTGGCTATGGTTTGTCACCGCTTGTGCAACAATGGTCTGGTTCTGCAACTGTTAATAAGGATGGTTCTATCCAGCTTTATTACACCCATGTGGACACAAGTGACCAGTCTAACAATCAAAAATTAGCAACGGCTACTTTGAACTTGTTGTTTGATGATCAAGATGTCCGTATTCGTTCAGTGACCAACAACCAAGTCTTGACTCCTCAAGGTGGAGATGGTTACTTCTACCAAAGCTATGCCCAGTGGACTCAAGGGGATCGTGGTTTTGATAATATTGCCATGCGTGATCCGCATATTGTAGAGGAAGCAGATGGGACACGTTACTTGGTCTTTGAGGCTAGCACTGGTCAACAAAATTACCAAGGGGAAGACCAAATCTACAACTGGAACAACTATGGTGGCGATGCGTCTTACATGGTTAAGAGTCTCTTCAACTTGTTGGAAAATGAAGGAATGTACAAAAAAGCGGCTCATTCCAATGCTGCAATCGGAATTGTCCGCTTAGGTGGTAGTGAGAAACGTCCTTATGTGGCTCAATACTACACACCACTTGTAAGTTCCCCAATGGTTAGTGATGAGTTGGAACGCCCAAATGTTGTCAAACTTGGTAACCAGTACTACCTCTTTACAACCACACGCTTGACTCATGCGGCTAACCACAATATTCTTCATGCAGCCAACCAGGCCGTTGGAGACAACGTTTTGATGTTGGGTTATGTGTCTGATAGCTTGTTGGGTGGTTACAAACCGCTGAATGGTTCCGGTGTTGTTCTAACAGCGACTGTGCCAGCAGACTGGCGGACTGCGACCTACTCCTACTATGCTGTTCCAGTTGAGGGACATGAGGACCTCTTGTTGGTGACTTCTTATATGAGTAACCGTAGTGAGGTTGCCGGAGTGGGAAATAACTCAACCATGTCTCCAAGCTTCCTCATCCAAGTCTTGCCAGATGGGCAAACCCGGGTTCTCGCTCATATGACTGAACAAGGGGACTGGATTTGGGATGAAACTAGTCAGTCTGATCGTATGATGGGAGACGAAGAAACTTCTCGCCTTCCAGGTGAAGACTTCATCGTTGATTGGTCTCGTATTGGCTACTATTCTTATGGACGCAATGGTCAACTAAAACGGATCTATCAACCAGAAATGCCAGTGGTTGTAAAAACATCAACTCCTGAGAAACCGGCTGAAGTTGTTCCAACAGTGGTCAAAACTGAAAAAGCCTTGCCTAAGACTGGAACCGAAGATGCTTCTTCGATGGTCGTGGCAGGTACAGTTGTAGGCTTGTTAGCAACCCTTTCAACTGTGAAAAGCAAACGTAAAAAAGCCTAGTTTGGGATTGGGGAATTGTTAGTTTCACTTCTTAGACAGGATTGAATCCATAGCCTTACTTGGAGTATCTCTAAGTGAGGCTATTTTTGTTTTTCACGGGGTCTTTTTTGTCCTCCTTCGGGCTCTGTGTTAAAATCCCGACTTTATCACCTAGATTTATGAAAACTTAGCTCAAACCCTTGATAGAGCTGAGTTTTTTTGTAAAATCCAACTATTTTTCTTGTTATATATGGTTGTGTATGGTATAATAGAGTATGGCATTTATCAAAACAACTACCAATAAAGAAGGCCGTACTCACGTTTATCTTGTAGAAGGATATCGTAAGGACGGTAAAGTAAAGCAACGTATTTTA
>NZ_JACBXX010000108.1 GCF_013415245.1 Streptococcus danieliae
TGATTTCAATAGAAATCACGACTTTTTGTGGGATTTATTTTTGGAGTAGTTGAAAAACCTTTCATGAGCCAGTCTACTTGTTCAGATGTCAAAGTGAGAATTTTCTTTTCTCCATCAGGCCAAGTTAACTTACCATTTTCAAACCGTTTATAGAGAAGCCAGAATCCTTGACCATCCCAATAAAGAGCTTTAAAGCGATCTTTTTGGCTTCCACAAAAGAGGAAGACTTGGCCTGAAAATGGATCTAGTTGGAATTGAGTTTTAATCAGGTAAGCAAGTGAGTCAATTCCTTGTCTCATATCTGTTTTCCCACAGACTAGATGAACAAGGCCTAGGTCTAGTAAATTGATTGGCATCTGTTTCCTCCGATTTTTTATCTTTTTATTAGTATATCGGATAATAGGGATTCAAGATAGATACCTCGTTATTGGACGCTTACGATTCGACTTGCCTAACTTGATAAGTTTATTTCTAAGGCTTAATCATAAAGCGCTTGACTGGCTGTAATCAAGGTTAGTTTGTAGACATCCTTGATACTTGCGCCACGGGAGAGATCGTTAACGGGATGGTTGAGGCCTTGTAAGATTGGACCGACGGCGCTGAAGCCACCGAGGCGTTCCACCATCTTATAACAGATATTTCCCGATTCGATACTTGGAAAGACAAAGACGGTTGCCTGGCCTGCCACAGGACTGTTCGGAGCTTTAAGCTTGGCTGTTTCCGGATCGTAGGCTGCATCAAATTGCAATTCGCCATCAATCACTAAGTCAGGCGCCAATTCTTGCGCTAGCTTGGTTGCAGAGACCACTGTATCCACTTTGGGGCCGGAGCCACTGCCCTTGGTGGAGTAACTCAACATTGCGATTTTTGGATCAATGCCAAAGGCCTTAGCTGTTGCGGCAGAGTTAATGGCAATTTCGGCTAGGATATCAGCTTCGGGTTCAATGTTAATGGCACAGTCTGCAAAAAGGTAGCGTTCTTCGCCACGGACCATGAGGAAGGAACCAGAGGTCCGCTTAATTCCTGGTTTGGTTTTGATGATCTGTAGGGCTGGGCGGACAGTGTCTGCGGTTGAATGAATGGCTCCTGAGACCATTCCGTGGGCATAGCCTGTGTGAACCAACATGACACCAAAATAGTTGACATCCTCTAGGAGGAGGGTGCGGGCTTCCTCTTCGTTGATTTTACCCTTGCGACGCTCAACCAGGCTTTCAACCATCGCATCCATTTGAGCATATTCTTTGGGATTAATGACCTCAAATCCTTCTGTAATGCCTTCAATTTCTAGATAGAGACGAATTCTTTCTGGACTTCCCAAAAGAACTGGAATGATGTCTGTATCCGTTACAATCCGTTTGGTTGCCTGCAAAATACGAGGTTCTTCTCCTTCCGGTAAAACAATTTTAACGGTTTTTCCTTGAAGGGATTGGCGAATGCTGTCGAAAATTTTCATAATAACCTCCTTAAGGTCGAGACAGGTCTCCGAGGACCTGTTGAAAATCAGCTGGAAGAGGGGCTTGTAAAAACAGCTCTTCCTCTGAAAAGGGATTGTAGAAACGTAAGGAATGGCAATGGAGGGCTTGGCGTTCGATGCCATCGTCCAAACTACCGCCATACAGATCATCTCCCAAGAGCGGATAGCCTAGATGGGAAAAATGGACCCGGATTTGATGGGTGCGACCTGTGTGGAGTTGGATATCCACCAAATAGGTTGGAGCTTGGTCAATCAACACCTGATAAGAGGTGCGGGCATACTTCCCATCCGGAGCGACACGTCTGGTGATAATGCTCTCTGGATTCCGAGCAATGGGTGCGATGATTTCTCCTTGCTGGGGTAGAGGCTGGTCGCCCTTAATCAGGGCCAGGTATTTTTTCTCGATCGAGCGCGACTGGAGTTGTTTGTCCAAGCGGGCATGCGCATAACCGTGCTTGGCAAAAAGCATGAGGCCTGAGGTATCGCGATCGAGTCGCGTCACAATATGAACTTGCTGATTTTCATAGCCTTGTTCCTGGTAATAGCCCTTGACAAAATTAGCCATGGTATTGGAATGGTTGACGCTGGGGATACTAGCCACACCTGCAGGCTTATTGAGGACTAGGAAATGGTCGTCTTCGTAGACAATATCCAGGTCCCGGGAGATGGCCTCTAACTTTTCAAAGGGAGGTTCAGCCGGGATATCAATGATTAGCTCATCGCCAATATCCAGCAGATAGGTCGCAAATTGTGGTTGCCCATTCACTAAAATTTGCCCACCCTTATACTTGATTTTTGCCAAAAGTCCCCTTGAAATATCATGACGCTTGACAAAGGTCTTCACCTTGACATGCTCATCGACAATAAATTGGAATCTCATTCGTCCTCCACCTCGCCGATGAAGGAATCCCGCACGCGCTCCCAAAAACTGGTGTGCTTGGAAGAAGCCATAAAGGGAATCTTGCGATGGTAAATCTGGCACTCGAAACGGCTCACCTGCTCTACCTGATAGACATGATTGTCCACCAAGAGCGTATGGGTACTGTCTGACAAGGGCAGGATTTCAATCTTATCCTTCCGAGGCACGATGACAGACGAGCCCAGAGTCCGGTAGACCCGATTATTGAGACTGGCCACCTCTGTCACCTGCAGGGCCTCAATCGTCGGATGGAGGACACTGCCTCCCAACGACTTGTTGTAGGCCGTGCTCCCAGTCGGTGTAGAAATGCAGATTCCATCCCCCCTGAAACGCTCGAAGGGCACTTGATTCAAATGCAGATCCGCCACCATGGTTCGATCCGTCCGGCGAACCGTAGCCTCATTTAAGGCCAAATATTCCTTGACATCTCCAGATTGATAGTGAATTTTTATTTGGAGCAAGGGATAAGAGATCTGTGCCCCTTGATCCAGGAGCAAATTCTGAACCAAAAGGTCTAGTTCAAAATCCCGATAGTCCGTATAAAATCCTAAATGACCCGTATGGACCCCGATAAACCGCACCTTGTCTAGCTGATCCTTGTAGCGGTGAAAAGCTGATAACAACATCCCATCACCACCGATGGAAATGACAATATCCGGATTTTTCCTGCTTAATTCAAACTGCTTGTAAGGACGAAGCAGGCGGCTTAGTTCCTGGAAGACTTCCTGACTGCGCGGCCGTTGATTGGCTATCAAGGCAATCCGTTTAACGGTATTCTTCATCGGTGTCATCACTATTACCTACTCCGTCATATAATTTACGGTGCACGGGATCAAACAAGGCTTGCGCATCTTGAATGTCATCTCGAATTTGCCCCATCTCCTCATCTAATTGGTAAGCCATTCGAGCTGCCCTCTCCAAACGATTTTTAATCTCCTCCGGGAAATTCCCCTTGTATTTATAATTGAGGGAATGTTCAATGGTTGCCCAGAAATTCATGGCCAAGGTCCGGATTTGGATTTCCGCCAAAATAGTCCGTGAACCATGAATGGTATCAACCGGATATTCAATCACTACATGATAGGAACGATAGCCACTCGACTTGCGGTGATTGATATAATCCCTTTCTTGAACAATCCGCATATCCTTACGGCGTCTTAGGACCTCTAAAATTTCATATACATCATCTACAAATTGAACCATAATCCGCAGGCCGGCGATATCTTGCATGTCCTGTTCCAGCCGCTCCATCGAGATCGCGCGAATCACCATCTTTTCTTGAATACTCTCGATCGGTTTGACCCGACCGGTCACAAATTCAATGGGAGAATGAAGATTTTGCTTGCGGTACTGCTTCCGAATGCCCCGTAGCTTAATTTTTAATTCACCCACGGCCTGGATGTATGGATCTAGTAAATCTTCCCAATTTGGCTCCATTTCTGCCCCTTTCCTTGTACTTCCTGTCTTTTTTTAATAAAATAGACACAATCTTATTTTAACACATTCTTGAAAACCTTTCCATGAATAGGATGAAAGAGCACGACAAACGCATGAAGAAAAGCAGAGTTTGTAAGTTTTCAGAAACCGATAATTATTCGAAAAAACTATCTCTTAAGTCTATAATTAACATAGGAGGTGGTTTTATGAATCTCTTAATTACCTATT
>NZ_JACBXX010000169.1 GCF_013415245.1 Streptococcus danieliae
TGAATAATAGCTGTCTCACAAGAGCGATTGGGACGAAAGCCATAACTATACTCTGAGAAGTGTCTTTCACAGATTGGACTGATGGTTTGAACAATCGCTTGTTGTACCATTCTGTCCATGACTGTAGGGATTCCAAGATTTCGGACGCCACCATTTGGCTTAGGAATTTCAACTCGTAAAACTGGTTGAGGTTTGTACTTCCTCTGCTTTATAAGTTCCTTGGTTTCTCGCCAATGTTGCCGTAGGAAATTATCCATTTCCTCAATGGTAACTCCGTCGATACCAGCAGAACCCTTGTTTCTTTTTACCTGATGATAGGCTTCAAGCATATTGTTCCTAGATAATATCTTATCTAGCAATTCTGACATGTGCGTATTCCTTTCTTGTTTCGGTGTCTGAGGGACATCTTAGATTCGTGAACCTTCTCCTAGTCAATACGTGACCGTCTCCAGTTCTATCAGACCGTTCTTTTACAGACACAAGTGAAGTAGGATTACTTCGGTTAATTGTTCGCCCCTTCGCTCCATTTCCATTACAGAAACTTCATCACTACTATGGGTTCGGCTGACTTCTCATGATTCGTTGTTACTACGTCTACGACGCTCATGAGACCTCACGGGATAAGTCGTATATCTTTCCTCGTTTACTCTCGTGATCTACGCATATAGGTTACGACTACCTTTTGGGACTTTAGAGTTTTCAGCCTCCTCATCCACTACATACGCCTTCATATCACATTTCTGTTCGTAGAGCCACGATTTCGCTATCCCTTCCTCTCCCCGCTACCTCACGATAGTCAGGCTTGGGAGTCGCTATTGGGTTCACCGGTAGCAGGTGCCCACAGAGGACTTGCACCTCAGATATACGACATGCCCGTCGTACTGAAAAAGAAAGGCTGGGCCGTGCCCAGCCTCTGAGACTACCAAGTCCAATCATCCTCTTCGACGACTTGAGCCGTTTTGCGGCGCCGACCGTCTCTATAGGTCACCTCATCGTATTCAAGCAAATCTTCCTTATACGGCAAAATAACAGACAGGAGAATATAGAGGAAGAGCGCAGTTCCTTCCGTTATGAGGAAAAAGATGGCGAACAGCACCCGAGCTAGGGTCGCATCCATCTTGAATTTATCCGCCAACCCGGCTAAGACACCACTAACAATCTTTCCTTTTCGCATTTTATAGTACTTAGTCATACGAATCCCTCACTTTCTACAGCTATTATAGCAAGCCCCTCAGCCCCCATCATCGGCCTTGAGGCCGATTTACCGAATTTTTAAGCGCCCTCCACAAGCACCACAGCGCATTCGTTCCAAATTGATCCGACGCTGGCGCTGAAAAACCTGGCCACACTCTCGGCACAGATACTCGTGAACAGTTCTTTGTTTGGGAGGCGGTGCATAGCGGAGTCCATCCACTTCTTTTAAGAGCTTCTTAAAATCAGCATCACCGTGTTTATAGCCCTTTTGCTCAAAATAAAGATGGTAATGGGTCAGCTCATGCCGCACAATCTGGCGAAAAAGGGCTTCCCCATATTCCTCCAGGATCCGAGGGGCAAAGTCCAGATGGCCATCGTGGGGGAAAAAGCGCCCACCAGAGGTCCGCAACCGCCGATTCCAAACAGCCTGATGGCGGAAAGGTTTGCCAAAATCCTCCAAGGAAACAGCTTGCACATACTTAGTTAGATCCACGATCTTCCACCATGGTCAGACTGATACGATTTTGCGGAATCTGAACTTCCAAAACCCAGACCGTCACCAAGTCACCAACTGAAACGACCTGACTAGGATGCTTGACAAAGTTCTTGCTGAGTTGGGTAATGTGAACCAAACCATCTTCGTGGACCCCAATATCGACAAAGGCTCCAAAGTCAACCACATTCCGGACCACACCCTCCAGCTTTTGACCCGGTTTCAAGTCTGAAATATCCAAGACATCCTGGCGCAACTGCGGCCCTGCAAAAGAATCCCGCAAATCACGCCCAGGTTTAAGCAGGTCCTGCACAATATCCTCCAAGGTTAGGGGTCCCACTCCCAAGATCTCAGCTGTCTCCGCAATCGGCAGGGTAGCCAAGCTTTTCTTAGCTGCAGCATCTAGATCTTTAATTCCCAAGTGAGCCAACAAGTCTTTGACAACCCCATAATTTTCCGGGTGAACCCCAGTTTGATCGAGGATATTTCCTGCATCCGGAATCCGCAAGAAACCAGCTGCCTGTTCAAAGGCCTTGGCTCCAAGCCGAGCCACCTTCTTCAATTCCTGTCGGGTCTGGAAGGCTCCGACTTCTTGGCGATAGGCCACAATATTTTCAGAAATCGTTTTATTAAGACCAGACACATGGCTGAGCAAGGCTGGACTGGCCGTGTTGACATTGACCCCAACCTGGTTCACCACCGTTTCCACCACAAAGTCCAACTGTTCACGAAGCTTTTTCTGGCTCACATCGTGCTGGTACTGCCCCACACCAATCGATTGCGGATCAATCTTCACCAGCTCCGCCAGTGGATCCTGGAGGCGTCGGGCAATAGAGATAGCTGAGCGTTTTTCAACCGGTAGCTCTGGAAACTCCTGCCGTGCCAATTCACTGACTGAATAAACCGAGGCTCCACTTTCATTGACAATCACATAGGCCACTTCCGGGAAGTTCTTAAGCACCTCCGTCACAAAGGCCTCACTTTCCCGACTGGCTGTCCCATTGCCAATCGCAATCAGCTCCACCTGCCACTCCTGAATCAACTGGCTCAGACGCTCCTTGGCGGCTTCGATTTGCGCCTTGCTAGCCGGTTTCACGGGGTAGATCACCTCGGTTGTCTGGAGATGACCCATCTGGTCCACAACAGCCAATTTCGCACCCGTCCGAAAGGCTGGGTCAAAACCAAGGACCACCTTACCTTTCAACGGAGCTGTTAAAAGCAGGTGCCGCAGATTCTCTGAAAAGAGCTGAATTGCCCCTTCCTCGGCCATTTCCAAAAGCTCAGACCGCACCCGACGTTCCATGGCTGGAAAGAGCCGTTTTTTCAAAGCCTCGTCAACCACCTCTGTTAAGAGCTGGGTTCTCTGAGCAAAACGCGCCAGATAGAAACGCTGCACCTTCTCCACCTGATGGACAAACTTGACCTTGAGCACCCCTAGTTTTTCACCACGATTTAAAGCCAAAACCCGGTGACCCGGAAGGCTAGCCAGACCCTCCGCAAACTCGTAGTAGTTTTGAAAAACCTGCTTGGGATCCTTGTCCGCATCTTTGAGCTGGGCAGTCAGATGGGAATTATCCCGAATCTCCTTGTAGAGCCAAGCCCGCAAACCATGATTTTCCGAAAGAGCTTCAATGGCAATCTCCTTGGCCCCATCAATCACCGCTTGAGGACTTGGGTAGGCCTCAGACACATACTTCTGAGCCTCCCCTTCCAAATCCTCCTGACCCTGGAAAAGTAAGCGGGTTACAGGCGACAAACCGGCTTCCTTGGCCAGACTGGCCTTGGTCTGTTTCTTCTCCTTAAAGGGCAGATAGAGTTCTTCCAACTCCACCAACTTTTCCGCAGCCTGCAAGGCTGCTTCCAGCTGAGGCGTTAACTGCCCTTGGTCTTGCAACTTGGCCATGATGGCTTCCCGTCGCTCATCCAAGGCTGTCAAACTAGCCATTCGGTCAGCAATCGCTTTGATTTCCACTTCATCCAACCCTTTTGTTTTATCCTTCCGATAACGGGCAATAAAGGGAATCGTCGCGCCCTCAGCAAGCAAATCCAGGACGGTCTCAACCTGAGCCTGGGTAATCGTTAACTCTGTAGCAATTTTTGTGATATTTTTATCCATAACTATAAGTATAGCACAGGGAGAGGGCTTGAAGCAGAAAAAATAGTTGAGAATCATTCCCGTTGCTTATCCTTTTTGAAAATAATGTCAGGGTCTTGAGTCCTCATTACCAAGTTCATAAAAAAAATGATATTTTTGTCTAAGCTTAAAAAGTAAAACTCTAAATTTTTCGAAAAT
>NZ_JACBXX010000187.1 GCF_013415245.1 Streptococcus danieliae
CTCACTTGTTGTAAGACTTGCCCTCGCTTGATTTCGTTATTGATTGTTTGAGGAGCTCTTCCAAGTAGGCGAGCAATTTCTCGATTGGATTTTCCTTCTTTGTTCCATCGTTCAATGTAGCGACGATCATTAATTGTCAAATGTTTTCCTTTTATTGTATAATTGTTTTGCATCTCTGTGCCCTTCCTTTTGTTTGTGGTGAACAACAAGTATAGCACGGAGGTGTTTTCTTATACCTTACAAAAGGATTTCATTTGACAACAGGGACTTTTGAAGCTGTTTTGAGGGCTAAACCAAGGCTATCATTAGCCTTGGCCAATTAGCCTAACAGCTCCAAACCTATTATCAAATGAAATCAGACAACTCATCAGAATGAGTTGTAGTACTTATCTAGCAGATAGGATGGGTGGCTAACTTCATTTTAAAATTTTTGTTGGACTCGCAAAAATCATTTGATATCGAAGTTTACAGGAAGTAGGCAGAGATTTTTGAGGGATATGATATACTAGAGGAGAATGAACAGAATAAGGAGAACCATATGACGCTTTCAGTCATTGTTCCTTGCTTTAACGAAGAAGAGGCGCTGCCTCTTTTCTACCAGGCAATGGAAGCGATTCAGCCTCAGCTGGATCAGGAGTTTGAGTATATTTTTGTCAACGACGGCTCCCGTGATCGGACTCTGGAGGTGCTCCGAGAGTTGGCAGCCCAGGATTCAAAGGTTACCTATCTGTCCTTTTCCCGAAACTTTGGGAAGGAGGCGGCTCTTTATGCTGGGCTCCAGGAGGCTCACGGGGAGCTCGTGACCGTGATGGATGTAGATCTTCAGGATCCGCCAGAGTTGTTGGTGGAGATGGTGCAGCGTTTGGAGGCTGACCCGGACCTGGATTGTGTGGGGACGCGGCGGGTGACCCGGGATGGGGAACCGCCGATTCGTTCCTTCTTTGCCCGGATGTTTTATCGCTTGATTAATCGGATTAGCCAGGTTCAGATGGTCGATGGGGCCCGCGATTTCCGGCTAATGCGGCGACAGATGGTGGATGCGATCTTGGAGGTAACCGAGTACAATCGCTTCTCCAAGGGGATTTTCTCTTGGGTTGGTTTTAAGACCGAGTATTTGGAGTACAAGAATGTCGAGCGCGTGGCGGGGCAGACCAGTTGGAATTTTTGGCAGCTCTTTAGCTATTCGCTGGAGGGGATTGTCAACTTTTCGGATGCTCCCTTGGCCATTGCCTTTGTGGGAGGAGCCTTGTCCTGCTTGCTGGCCTTTGGCTTGGCCGGCGTGGTGATTGTCCGGACCCTTTTGTACGGGGATCCAACCGCAGGTTGGCCGTCTATGGTCTCCATCATCCTCTTTTTGGGAGGTTTTCAATTATTAACAATCGGAATTCTTGGCAAGTATATTGGTAAGATTTTTATGGAAACAAAAAATCGGCCGATCTATGTGATCAAGGAGCGTTCAGAAGGGAAAGGGTAAGCAATGATTCTCATTACAGGAGCAAAAGGCCAACTCGGTACGGAGTTGGTGCATTATTTGGACGAGTTAGGGCAGGACTATGTGGCCCTCGATGTGGCGACAATGGATATCACCAAGCAAGAAGAGGTGGATCGGGTCTTTGCGGAAGTGCAGCCAAGTTTGGTCTACCACTGCGCGGCCTACACAGCTGTTGATGCGGCAGAGGATGAAGGCAAGGAATTGGATTATGCCATTAATGTGACTGGAACCGAGCATGTGGTGCGGGCGGCCGAAGCCCACGGGGCAACCATGGTCTACATCTCCACTGACTATGTCTTTAACGGCGATAAACCGGTCGGCCAGGAATGGCAGGTGGACGATCCGGCAGATCCCCAAACAGAATATGGCCGTACCAAGCGGATGGGAGAAGAGCTGGTTGAAAAACTTTCCAGCCGTTTCTACATTATTCGGACAGCTTGGGTTTTTGGGAATTACGGGAAAAACTTTGTTTTCACCATGCAGAACTTGGCTAAGAGCCACCCTGTCCTAACGGTTGTGAATGACCAGCACGGTCGCCCAACCTGGACCCGGACCCTGGCAGAATTTATGGTGCATTTAGCGGATAACCAGCATGACTATGGTTATTACCATCTGTCGAATGATGCCGACCAGGATACAACCTGGTATGACTTTGCGGTGGAGATCCTGAAAGATAGTCCCGTGGAGGTCAAGCCAGTTGATTCGAGCCAGTTCCCAGCCAAGGCTAAACGTCCCTTTAACTCGACCATGGACTTGACTAAGGCCAAGGCAACCGGATTTGTGATTCCAACCTGGCAAGAAGCCTTGGAGGCCTTTTACCAGCAAGAAGTGAAATAAGTAGTTAGCAAGGGAGCGTAGATTCTATGGGAATTTTAGTGTTAGGTGGAGCGGGTTATATCGGCTCGCACATGGTGGACCGCTTGGTTTCACTGGGACAAGAGCGGGTTGTCGTGGTCGACAATTTGGTAACAGGACACCGGGCTGCGGTGCATCCAGATGCAGTCTTTTATGAGGGTGATCTGGCTGATCAAGACTTCATGCGGCAGGTTTTCAAAGAGAATCCGGATATTGATGCGGTGATCCATTTTGCGGCCTATTCCTTGGTCGCAGAATCAATGGCTGAGCCCTTGAAATATTTTGACAACAATACCGCAGGGATGATTCGTCTCCTCGAGGTGATGCGGGAAGTAGGTGTTAAGTCGATTGTCTTTTCTTCAACTGCCGCAACTTATGGAATTCCAGAAGAGATTCCGATTCGGGAAACGACCCCGCAAAAACCAATCAACCCTTACGGCGAAAGCAAGTTGATGATGGAAACGATTATGAAATGGGCGGACCAGGCCTATGGAATCAAATTTGTCCCGCTCCGCTACTTTAATGTAGCTGGTGCCAAACCAGATGGCTCACTGGGAGAGGACCACGGACCAGAAACCCACCTGTTGCCAATCATCTTGCAGGTGGCCCAAGGTGTGCGTGATAAAATCATGATCTTTGGCGATGATTACCAGACATCGGACGGGACCAATGTCCGTGACTATGTGCATCCCTTCGACTTGGCAGATGCTCATCTCCTAGCTGTTGAGTACCTGCGTGCAGGCAATGAGTCCAGAGCCTTTAACCTGGGATCAGCGACTGGTTTTTCTAATTTGGAAATTTTGGAGGCTGCCCGCAAGGTTACCGGTAAGGAGATTCCAGCAGAAATCGCCGATCGCCGGCCGGGGGATCCAGACACGCTGATTGCCTCTTCAGAGCTGGCGCGTGATATTCTAGGCTGGAAACCTAAGTTTGATAATATCGAAAAAATCATCGAAAGCGCCTGGGCTTGGCATTCGAGTCATCCCAAAGGTTATGATGATCGCGACTAGGATGGCTGAGGCTTTTGTTAGTTGAAAAAACTTGATAAAGTGAAACCGCACTTGGAATAGGAGTGCGGTTTTCTGCATTATGGCTTCTAGCCAGTTTTTCTCGAAGAGAAAAATAAGGTAAGCGGTAAGCGCCCAATAACAAGGTATCTTCCGATAAAGTATAGTAGAATGAAACAGAAACCGCACACTTTGTGCTATACTATTTTTATGGCATATTCAGTAGATTTTCGTAAAAAAGTTCTTTCATATTGTGAGAGTATTGGCAGTATTTCTGAAGCAGCAACTGTTTTCCAAATTTCTCATACTACCATTTATCAATGGATTAAATTAAGGGGACCTCTAAAAACTAAATTTCTGAAAATCTAAATGTTGATTTATCAAGGTTTGAGTGATTCAATTTGAAGAAAAACTGGGGTTTTTAGAGGTTCCCTTAAAAGAGAAAACAGGAGAGCTTCATCACCAAGTTAAAGGGACCACCCCAAGAAAAGTTGATAGAGATAAGTTAAAGAGTTATCTTGAAATCCATCCAGATGCCTATTTGACTGAAATAGCTGCTGAGTTTGACTGTCATCCAACAGCTATTCATTATGCTCTTAAAGCTATGGGATATACT
>NZ_JACBXX010000151.1 GCF_013415245.1 Streptococcus danieliae
TGAATAATAGCTGTCTCACAAGAGCGATTGGGACGAAAGCCATAACTATACTCTGAGAAGTGTCTTTCACAGATTGGACTGATGGTTTGAACACTCGCTTGTTGTACCATTCTGTCCATGACTGTAGGGATTCCAAGATTTCGGACGCCACCATTTGGCTTAGGAATTTCAACTCGTAAAACTGGTTGAGGTTTGTACTTCCTCTGCTTTATAAGTTCCTTGGTTTCTCGCCAATGTTGCCGTAGGAAATTATCCATTTCCTCAATGGTAACTCCGTCGATACCAGCAGAACCCTTGTTTCTTTTTACCTGATGATAGGCTTCAAGCATATTGTTCCGAGATAATATCTTATCTAGCAATTCTGACATGTGCGTATTCCTTTCTTGTTTCGGTGTCTGAGGGACATCTTAGATTCGTGAACCTTCTCCTAGTCAATACGTGACCGTCTCCAGTTCTATCAGACCGTTCTTTTACAGACACAAGTGAAGTAGGATTACTTCGGTTAATTGTTCGCCCCTTCGCTCCATTTCCATTACAGAAACTTCATCACTACTATGGGTTCGGCTGACTTCTCATGATTCGTTGTTACTACGTCTACGACGCTCATGAGACCTCACGGGATAAGTCGTATATCTTTCCTCGTTTACTCTCGTGATCTACGCATATAGGTTACGACTACCTTTTGGGACTTTAGAGTTTTCAGCCTCCTCATCCACTACATACGCCTTCATATCACATTTCTGTTCGTAGAGCCACGATTTCGCTATCCCTTCCTCTCCCCGCTACCTCACGATAGTCAGGCTTGGGAGTCGCTATTGGGTTCACCGGTAGCAGGTGCCCACAGAGGACTTGCACCTCAGATATACGACATGCCCGTCGTACTGAAAAAAAGCTAACCTTTCGGTTAGCTACTTTGCGGAGAGAGGGACTTGAACCCTCACGACCTAAAGCGGTCACAGGATCCTTAGTCCTGCGCGTCTGCCAATTCCGCCATCCCCGCTTGAATACTTAATTAGTATATCAGACAGGGATAGGCTTGTCAATTGTTTTTTGAAAAAAATTTAGGAAATTTCAACTTTTTGAATCCAACCTTCTGGAGCTGGTCGATCGCCATACTGGATGCCGACCAGTTCTTCATAAAGGGCTTTTAATTTTGGACCAGCTTGATCACCTTCTGTAAAGCGATAGACTGTTTCCCCAGCAGTAATGCTGCCAATCGGGGTAATAACCGCTGCTGTTCCACAAGCGCCGGCTTCAACAAAGCGATCTAACTGATCCACATAGACATCACCTTCTTCCACAGTCATCCCAAAACGTTCTTGGGCGAGGTGGAGAATGGAGTACTTAGTGATAGACGGTAGGATTGAAGGGGACTGCGGTGTTACCAAGTGATTATCGGCTGTAATACCGAAGAAATTGGCTGCTCCAACCTCCTCAATCTTGCTATGTGTCTCAGGATCTAGATAGATAGCATCAGCATAACCTGCTTTTTTGGCCAACATTCCTGGCTGCAAGCTAGCTGCATAGTTGCCAGCTACTTTTTGAGAACCTGTTCCACGCGGCGCCGCCCGGTCATAGTCACTAATCACAAAATTCCCTGGCTGCAAGCCACCCTTGAAATAAGGGCCAACAGGCATTACAAAGACTGAGAAGATGTACTCATCCGCAGGGACAACCCCAATCCCATCCCCAATTCCAAACATAACTGGGCGAATATAAAGAGAAGCTCCTGTTCCATAGGGTGGAACCCAGTCCGCATTGGCTACCACAACCTGATGTACCGCCTCCACAAACCACTCTTCTGGAAAGGCAGGCATCAATAGTTTCTCCGCCGAACGATTCATCCGTTTCGCATTTTCATCCGGACGGAAGAGTTGAATACCACCATCCTTAGTCCGATAAGCCTTGAGCCCTTCAAAACAGGTTTGACCATAATGCAAGACATTGGACGACTCGCTGATGGTCACCATTTTATTTGTTTCAATGCCACCAGGTGACCAAGCCCCATCCTTGTAATAAGCCCGGTAGCGTTTGCCAGTATCCACATAGGCAAAGCCAAGGTTATCCCAATCCATTGTTTCTGGTGTTACTTTTGTCATCACTGTTTCCTCCTAATTTAACGTTTTACTTCAAAATAATAGATATCTGCTGTGTAAGCTTTTAAGGTTTTGGTCAAAATCCAATCAATGACAAAGGCACTTGCAAATGGAAAGACCAACCAAACAAATAACATCATCGGAAGTCCCAAACCTGGAAGAGAGGCCATCGGACCAACCAATCCAACTAGACCGAAACCACCCGAAGCTGCCGTTCCACTAACATTAAAGAGGGCTACTGGAATCGCACAGACAGCTGCATTGGCCAAAAAGGCTAAGCCCATTACCGGACGACGGAAAAAGTTCGGCATCATCATCTTCATCGATCCCAAGGCAATCGCTAGCGTTACTCCCGGACGATTGACCTTGAAAGAAGCCACTACTAGAACGGCTGTGGTCGCTGCAACGCCCATCGCTGAAGCCCCTGCAGCTACTCCCTCTAAACCAATGGTAATCGACAGGGCAACAGTTGATAGAGGAGAAACAATAAAGAGCGCAAAACACATCCCAATCAAGATACTCATCGAAAGCGGAGCCAACTCGGTAAAGCTGTTGATTACCTGGCCAATTGCCTGGGTTCCCGCACTCACATAGGGAAGGGTGACCAAGCCAATACAACCAGCCCCTAAACCTGCCAAGATGGGTAATAGAATCAAACTCATGGATCCTAGTCGCTCACCAATTAGCTGAATCACCCAGACAGCTACTGCAGCTGTAATCATTGTGTTTAACATAACCCCGACACTCACTAATTGGGTTGTCGGAACACCATCAACTGGAACCACCTTCCAGGCTCCTGAACCTAGAAAGGCTGCTCCTCCGACAGTTACCGCCTGCATCGGATTTAAGTCAAATTGCAAAGCAATCAAAACACCCGCCATCAAAGGTAGCCCATATTGAAAAATTCTTGCTGCATCCGCAATTGGTTGTAAAGCAGTCCAACCATTGGCCATCAAGTATTTAAAAATTTCACTGAGGACAGCATTGGGAATGAGAGCCACAATAACAGCCAAGGCTGTTCCTGTTAAAACGGCATTTACAAATGCCCAGCCAGTTAAAGGGCGTTTCGATTCTGTCATAAAAACCTCCTGTATTTCAGAGAATTCTGAATATTTTAGTTTATTGTAGTTAATTTTCAGAAAATTTGCAATAGATTTTAGGAAGTTTTTTGAAAAGTTTATCGAGTAGAGGCTAATTTCTAGTCCCTCTCACACCACCGTGCGTGCCGTTCGGCACACGGCGGTTCAACTAACTTTTAACGCATGTCGTTTAAGATAGAAATCTAGACAAGAAACCAGTCCTCTTTTAGTAAGGGCTGGTTTTGATATAGCTCGCTTTAAGACTGACTTTTGTGCCACTAGTTGATAGTGGTTACCCCAGCCAGATACTTTATCGGCTATCCATTTCGGAACACCTAGTTTCAGAAGTCCCCATAGTCGTCTCGATTTTTTCTTCCATTGCTTCCAGATAATGACTCGGATACGAGTTCGTAAACGCTCATCTATTTGCGTCAGTATCGTCTTCATATTACCAAGTGAGAAGTAATTTACCCAACCGCGGATAACCCAATTTAATCGTTCAATCCGTGTCGTTAGGTCAATGCTCCACTTCCTCGTCGTTAGTCGCTTCAGCTTGCGCTTAAAACTCTGTACACTATCTTGATGGGGACGGCATTTCCAGCCTTTCGGAGATTTCCA
>NZ_JACBXX010000170.1 GCF_013415245.1 Streptococcus danieliae
GATGCGTCTATGATAAGTAGCGTAGTCTTTATTTCTAAGAGCTAATCTCAATTCAGTTTCTTGTTGTTTATCTAATTTCAATTTCATACAATCTATTATAATTCAAAATTCGATTTTTATTTAGTATTAGAAGTTGCTGCGTTTTCTTAACTCAAGGAAAGTATTGCATCGGATTGACCTGCTCGAACCTTTCTCATTAGGGCAAAAAAACAACCGAAAGGCTGACTTTCGGTTGTTTAGGGGAATTAAGCTTGAGGGAAGCTATCACTGCTGATAAAACGATAGACATCTCCTAGGGTTCCTTGGAAACCAAGGTCTTCTCCATTGAGTGTGAAAGAAGTGACTTTCAAATAATCTGGAATTGCGAGGCAGCCAGAAAATTGGCGGGTAAGATCACTGTATTGTTCAAAGGTCAGACTGCGATCAATCTTATAGGAATCTGTGTAATGAAGTTCATACATAGGCGTTTGGCCTCCTTTTTTCTTCTTGATAAGATTGTAACACATTCAGTTACAAGAGTAATCGAATATGCTCATGCTCTTTGAATATCAAACCTCTTCTTTTGAGAAAACCTTCCGGTCTACGAGGCTATCCATAAGGAAGAAAAACTTTTCACGATAGATAGGGCTAATCTTATCCTGGAAAATATCTACTTTATGAAGACCTGTCGCATCAGTAACTGTGAGACGAAAGGCAGATAAATCTTCTTTGACCGCAATTTTGACAAGAAAGCCTTGCCCGCTGTTAGGGACTTCCTCTAGTAGTCGTTGCAATTCATAGTTTCCAGTCTTGGTCTGACTAAAAGTGGTATCGCGCAGGGTGTATTTACGGATGCCTGGATCAATGTGGTAACGGTAAGGTGAGTTGGGTAGATGGACACTGGTTGAAAAAGCCATACTTATCCTCCGATTATTTTTTTAAGTGTTTGGGTAAAAGTAGTAACCTCGTCTAAACTGGTATCATCCGAAAAACTAATCCGAATGGAATGGTTGTTCCGTTCAGGCTGGTTGGGGTAGCAAGCGGCGATGACATGGCTTGGCTCCAAGGTCCCGGCTGTACAAGCAGAACCACCAGAAACAGCGATCCCCGCCAAATCCAACTGTAGCAATAAACTATCCTTGCTGACTTGAGGGACCACTAAACTGAGAACATGAGGAAGCTGGTCGCTGGCTTCATTGACAGTTACAGATGCTGGTAACGAAGCTACAAGTGTTTGTCTGAGGTTGCGGATATGCTCTTCTTTGGCTTCCCAGTTTTCCAGGCTTTCCTCAAGCGCGGTAGCCATTCCGACAATGGCTGGCAGATTCTCAGTACCCGCGCGGTGTTTATTTTCCTGCGTACCGCCCAGCATCAAACTTTTTAGCTTGGGCTTACTGGTGTAGAGGAAACCAACTCCTTTAGGGCCATGGAACTTGTGGGCCGAGGCTGTCGCAAAGTCGACTCCCAGCTCTTGGGGATGAAAAGGCCGTTTACCCATCCATTGAACCGCATCGACATGAAAGGCTGCAGGATGCTCTTGCAGAATTTTTCCAATTTGGGCAATGGGAAGTAGGGCACCGGTTTCGTTATTGGCTGCCATCATGGAAACCAAAATCGTATCCTCTCGTAGGGCGGCCTGGAAATCGTCAATGGCCAGCTGTCCGTCTCGTGGTTCTAAGTAGGTCACCTCAAAAGCATAGTCTTGTTCCAAGCGGTGAAAAACTTCTAGAACCGAATGGTGCTCGATTGCGCTTGTGATCAGATGTTTACCCTGGTCTTGATGCTCCAAGACGTAGGAGAAAAGGGCCAAGTTGTTGGCCTCTGTTCCCCCAGAGGTAAAAATAATCTGATCGGCTGAAACCTCTAATTGCTTGGCGATGGATTCACGCGCTTGGCGTAAATACTTGCGAGCATCCCTACCTAGACCATGGATACTAGATGGGTTGCCATAATGGTCCTGCATAATCTCCATCATCGAAGCCATGGCTTTTGAACTGATTTTGGTAGTTGCAGCGTTGTCTAAATAAATCATTTTCTTTCTTCTTTATGAAAATCAAAGAGTGGGCTGACCGGTTTGCGTTCTTGAATGCGCACAATGGCCTCCCCGATTAATTTGCTGGCAGATAGGCGGAGAGTATTGTCTGGAATTGCCTGTTTGGTAGCAACAGAATCGGTTACGACAATTTCTTTAATGTTGGCCTGATTCAAGAGTTCAGTCGCCTGACCGGCAAAGAGGCCGTGACTGGCAGCGGCATAAATTTCAGTCGCTCCTTCAGCGGTTAGAATTTTGGCAGCTTCAGAGAAGGTTTTTCCGGTATTAAGGATGTCGTCAATCATAATGACCCGTTTGCCAGCTACGTCACCGATGACATAACCTTCCTCACGATCGGCATCGTCTTGAGCGTAGTCAATGATGGCAATTGGCAAATCCAATAGTTCGGCCAATTGACGGGCCCGTTTGACACCGGAGTTCTTTGGACTCACAACAACCACGTCTTGTTGGCATAAGCCCTTATCATAATAGTGTTGGGCAAAGAGAGGGATTGTGAAGAGGTTGTCGACTGGGATGTTGAAAAAGCCTTGGACTTGAACCGCATGGAGATCAAGGGTGAGCAGGCGTGTAACACCAGCTTTGACCAGCATATTGGCTACCAACTTGGCTGTGATTGGTTCGCGTGGTGCAGCTGTGCGGTCTTGGCGCGCATAACCAAAGTAGGGCATTACCACATTGATGGAGTTGGCGCTGGCTCGTTTGCAGGCATCAACCATGATGAGCAGCTCCATTAAATGGTTGTTAACAGGGAAGCTGGTTGCCTGAATAATATAGATGTCAAAACCACGGACACTTTCTTCAATATTAATCTGGATTTCACCATCTGAGAATTGACGTGAAGAGAGTTTTCCGAGTGGAATACCTGTTTCTTGTGAAATGCGTTCGGCAATCTCTGGATTTGAATTTAAGGAAAAGATCTTCATTTGCTTTTTGTCGGTTTGTGTCGCAATCATGGATGGGTTGAACTCCTTTTTGTATTTGTTTCTATTTTATCAAATTTTGCTTAAAAAGATACAGCCCACTAGAGTTTTGCTGCAAAACGAGCAACCTTGGTTGGAGCCTTTCTTTCGTCAATTCCATGCTCAAGCAGAAACTGCTGGAAGTCCTTGTAGCCTTGAGCTGGATTGGTCACTTCTAATTCTAATTCGTAGTCAATTTGATCAAAGTAGGAACTTTTATCAATGGCCAAGAGTCCGATGGGGACTTGGATTTCGACGCGCTCTGTATGGAGGCTACCGAGCACCCGCAATTGTTCAAGGGCAATTCCCTCTTCGCGAAGTAGGTCCAGGATAGTCCCTTCTGGCAGTTGGACCTGGTCTGGGAAGAGGGGCCAAACTAGGCTGGTTAATTCTTGATTGTATTCCATATTGCCAATGGCCTGTGGAATTTTGAGGGTCAATTCAGCTCCCTCTTCAAAGGTACGGACGCGTAAGGCCATGCCGTGCTCTTTTAAGGTCCATTGGGGACTGTCAATATAATAGTTTGTCTGGTGGATGGGGGTCACATCTGGATAGAGGGCTCGTAGTCGGTCATATTCCGTTTTTTTCAGTAAGTTTTTGAATTCAATTTCCAAGTGTTGCATTTTTAGGTCTCTCTTTCATCACGACAAACGCATGAAAGGTTCTAACTGATTTTTTCTTCAGTCAGAACCTTTTTTTACAGCAATGATTTTAAATATCTATCAAAGACCATGCTCAGATGAAACTTTTTACGTCTTAAACTCATCTT
>NZ_JACBXX010000172.1 GCF_013415245.1 Streptococcus danieliae
TATAGTGGATGTACATGGGATAGCCTTTCTCAGTATTTTGTCGTAATTATATTGTATCAAGACTATCTCCATAAAGCAAAAAAGCAACGGCTCTTAAACCGTTGCTTTTTTGCTTTAGTCAGAGAGAGTTTTGTCCCAAGCTCTCAATCTGGAAATAATAAAATAAGAAGGGTGAAAACAAGACTGTCTCCCTTTCTTGGTCATTCAATATTCTGTGAAAAATATTCACAGAAGCAGTATAACAAAAATAAGCCTTCCTCGAACAAACGTCCCTTTTATGCAACAGTCTTTTTTCGCTTTAACGGGAGCAATTCTAGGGTCTACTATTGAATAGTTATCAAGAATCATTCTAAGTTTTAAACAATTTTCAAAAAGCTTCCTCCTTGATACCCCCTTCTAATAGAATGACAATTTTTTGAAAAATCTTCATTATTCCCCAGAATTGTTACAGATATGAAACTATCTGTGCGATTTTGAAAATGCGGACGTCCTATTTAGCTGACCCTTCCAATACCCCAAAGATCTTTTCGAATACCTGCTGGGGGTCTTTTAACATCAACAGGTGATCTTCCTCTCTAATTGGAATATGAGGGAAGTTGACTGACCTACTGGAAAAGACAGCCAAGTTTTTAATCTGACCCAAAATAGCACCAAACTCTTTCGCAACATCCAAATCAGCATAGAGGGAGAGATAGGCCTTCGTACCTTTGATGTCAAGACTCGGGAAATAAGCTCCGTTTCGCTTTATCAAATTAGCAGCTAAGATCGCCAACAATTCCCCATCATCTCGCTCATCAGCCGATAGCATATCCTCATAGTAGTCTGCGACAGTCTGATAGGTTTTATCCTCAACAGAAACAAACATCGCTGCTAATTCCTCAGCTGATGGAAGCCTATCCAGGCCATCGATCACAAGTAGACGCTCCAAACTAACCGCCTGCTTTTTCAAAAAAGCAGTCAGGGCAGCCGTCCCATAGGAAGCAGTAATCACAAGACCATCTGGAGCCAACTTCCCTAGAGAATCATTAATGGTTTTCTCAATAGAAGCTACCGAAATCTCTTCAAAGGAGGTATTCAAAAATTCAATCACCTCATAAGATTTATGGCCAAATCGTTCATCAGTGATGACCTTATCCCAGACATGCCGACTCCAACCTAGAGGTGAAATAAAAATAACATCCATCATCGCTCTTCCTCCTACACATAGCTAAAATCATGGGGACTGACACTCATTTACTTTCAAAATCTGACATTGGCTAGCCTCCTTGATGAACCTCACTGCAGGCAATGACAGAGTTCGAAAAGTGATTAGGAATACGTTTTTCCATCGCTCTTCTCCTGTGTTTTTTATATAATTATGTCAGATTCTTTAGATACATAAAAGGGGTTTCACTTATGGAAGATGTATTTTTTGATTATTTTTTAAAGTCGCTTCATGTTCACCTTGGCGATTCCTGTGATCCTGCTGAGCTTATAAGTTTTAACAAAAATGACTACCATGCTTTTATTGGGATCGAAAATCATATGCTGGAAACCTTGACTGTGTTGATGAATATTTTTGGAAAAGAAGGAATCGTTTTTTCTTGTAGGCTTATGCATCAGGAAAAACCATTACTGAAGTAGAGGTCTGTCTTAATCGTTCAGAACTAGAACGATTAAATCAGTTATACAGACTATAACCACCCTTGCTTCAATGAGTTCGGAATAGGTCAGTAAAGCCGATTCCTGAGCAAAACATATCCACCATCCCTAACAAAGAGCTCAGAAAAAGGGCTCTATAATTTCTATAGTGGGTAACGATCCCAAATAGAGATTATAGGGCTTTTTGAGATACAAAAAAGTCCCACATGACCTATAATGAATAGTGACCAAACCAACATTAGGAGAATCATATGGAACTCATTCATAATACCACAGAATTACTCGGAGTTACAGACAGAAATATCAAAATCACCTTTTATTATAAACGACCAGAGTGTATTGTAGTGAATGCTATCTTAGATTATACCCCCTCTGCTTGTCCTCATTTCCAAGGGAAAATGATCAAATATGACTTTCAAAAAACCTCTAAAATCCCGCTATTGGAGTGCCAGGGAATGCCCACTGCCCTATACTTGAAGAAAAGAAGATTTCAATGTAAAGAATGTCGAAAAGTTCAAGTATCAGAGACACCTATTGTCAAGAAAAATCATCAGATTTCAACTGACATCCAACGGAAAATTACTCAATTACTGGTCGAAAAGGATTCGATGAAAAGTATTGCTAAACGTCTACATATCTCTACATCAACTGTCCTTAGACGATTAAAACTAGTAAAGACGAAACCAAACTTAAAGTCCTTACCTAAGATCATGAGCTGGGATGAGTATTCCTTTAAAAAAGGGAAAATGAGTTTCATTGCTCAAGATTTTGAGTCCTCAGAAATTGTCGCAATACTAGACGGACGTACTCATGCTACAATTAGAGACCATTTCCAACAATATACCTTGAAAGTCAGAAAAAAGGTGGAAATCATTACTATGGATATGTTCACTCCTTACTTTACACTGGTCAAACAACTTTTTCCAAAGGCAAAAATTGTATTGGATCGCTTCCATATCGTACAACATCTCAGTCGAGCTATGAATCGTGTTCGGATACAGATTATGAATCAATTTGACAAACAATCAAAAGAGTATAGACGCCTAAAGCGGTATTGGAAAATCATCCAAACCGATAGCCGAAAATTGAGCACAAAACGCACTTATCAACCTATGTTTCAAATGCATCTAACTAGTCAAGAAATACTGGATGAGCTACTTGGTTATTCTGAGGAATTAAACCAGCATTATCAACTTTATCAGATGCTTTTATTCCACATCAAGAATAAAAATACGGATCACTTCTTTGCCTTAATGGAGGCAGAAATGGAGACTGTCAATCCGATTTTCCAAACAGTCTTCCATACTTTCCGTAAGAACAAAGATAAAGTTTGTAATACCCTAGAGTTGCCTTATTCCAATGCGAGACTTGAGGCAACTAATAATCTCATCAAGGTTATCAAGCGGAATGCCTTTGGATTCAGGAACTTTGACAATTTTAAGAAACGCATTTTTCTAGCCTTGAATACGAAACGAGAAAAGGAACAGGTAATTCTCTCTCGACTTGCTCTCTGATAGAAGCCATCTATGTCTGAAGTAGCTCTTTAAGGCTTCCAAAAATTAAAAGGGATGCGGAACCCCGTGGATCGAGTAGAGGCTAATTTCTAGTCCCTCTCACACCACCGTGCGTGCCGTTCGGCACACGGCGGTTCAACTAACTTTTAACGCATGTCGTTTAAGATAGAAATCTAGACAAGAAACCAGTCCTCTTTTAGTAAGGGCTGGTTTTGATATAGCTCGCTTTAAGACTGACTTTTGTGCCACTAGTTGATAGTGGTTACCCCAGCCAGATACTTTATCGGCTATCCATTTCGGAACACCTAGTTTCAGAAGTCCCCATAGTCGTCTCGATTTTTTCTTCCATTGCTTCCAGATAATGACTCGGATACGAGTTCGTAAACGCTCATCTATTTGCGTCAGTATCGTCTTCATATTACCAAGTGAGAAGTAATTTACCCAACCGCGGATAACCCAATTTAATCGTTCAATCCGTGTCGTTAGGTCAATGCTCCACTTCCTCGTCGTTAGTCGCTTCAGCTTGCGCTTAAAACTCTGTACACTATCTTGATGGGGACGGCATTTCCAGCCTTTCGGAGATTTCCA
>NZ_JACBXX010000176.1 GCF_013415245.1 Streptococcus danieliae
AAACCTTAAAATCCATTGTGAATAGAGAATGGACAAGGTCCTTTCTAGATACGTAGTGGTTTTATATTGTTGTATTTCAAAACTAAGCATCCATTATTTTTCAACTTTTGATTTTAAATGAGTATAAGACCAGATTGAAGGCTGCACCTGCAACAGGTCCATCAACAACCATGATAACTGGGATCCCCAATGCTTTGAGGGCTAAGGAAATCTCATTTACCTGCTCTGCAATCCGAACCAGAGACTCGATATTCTCATTGTCGACCGCCTCTTTCATTTGGACCAGATCTCCCCCAACAGAAAACACCTTGCCCACTGCCTCAATCACCAGCGCTTTTAAGGATTGATCCTGGGCCACATCTGCCAGTGCTGCTAAGATACTGTCACACATGGGAACATTAAAACGATTTGCCACTTCAGGTCGATTGAGGGTCAGCTTGGCAAGACCATCCGTTTTTTCCATCAGAATTCCATAATAGGTCATAAAACTCCTTTCCTTTGACAATTAAATGGTTTGATTCTCAAACCTTATTAGATACTTTAACACAAGCCTAACAATTTCTCAAGGATTTTTACAAGTTTTTTAGTTTGAACCTATAAATTATTTGAAGAATCAAATCGTTAAAATGGGTATTTCAAAGAAAAAGACAGGTAAACACTGCTACCTGTCTTGGTTATTTTTCTACCACTTGCTAAGACTGATTTCACCACCGGATAGTATCTGACGTCCCGCCTCAGTCTCAACAACTAGTTCCCCCGTTGTTAAAATATCGACTGCCCTAGCCCGAACAATCTGCCCTTGAGACTGATAGCTGATCTCCCGCCCCAGCACTAGGGACTGCTGTTTATAAAGCTGGAAAAGATCATCGACCTCACTGCTGAAAAAAACACGCCAAATTTCAGCGATCAACTCATTTCGAGTCAGCTGGGGTGGACTATCAAAAAGAGAACCGGCCTTATCCTTCAGCTCCTCGGGAAAGGTCGGGACAAAGAAATTAATACCAACCCCGATTATTAGATGAGCAACGGTCCCTGTCTCCACATCTGAGACTGCCTCGGTCAAAACGCCAGCAATTTTTTTCTGTCCTAGATAAATATCGTTGACCCATTTGATCTGTGTTTCCAGTCCCAATAAATTGGAAATAGCCTGAACAATACTAGCCGCAATCAAAAGCGTATAACTGGGAAGCTGAGCCAAGGGCAGGCCTGGCTCTAGGTGGAGACTCATGTAAATCCCACCTCTTTCTGGAGTAAAAAAGGGACGGGAAAAGCGTCCCCGCGCAGCCTTTTGACTGGGAGCCAGATAAAGAGCTGGGCTCGGATTCCCCAGCGCGATCCCCTGCTTGGCATCGATTTGCGTTGACTGACTGTCTGGATTGAAATGAACCGGCAAACCTAGTTTTTGACCAATCGCTTCAGCTACTAACAGATCGCCAGAGACCAGGCGGTAGCCGCGATTTTTCAGACCCTCAATTACCAGACCTTCTTTTTCCAACTGCTTGATCGCCTTCCAAATAGCTGCGCGTGAGATCTGGAGTTGCTTAGCCAGTGTCTCACCGCTTACAAAGTCTGGGGCAGTTGCCAATACTTGATAAAGTTTTTCATAGGTTTTCATCCGTCTACTCCAAAATTGAAATCCTCTGCGCGATCAAACAAGCAACAAAAGCTTTTAGCAGATCCCCGGGCAGAAAGGCCAGATTGGCAAACAACGAGGCACTGAGAGATAGATTCGTGACTTGTGATAGCCAAACAGAACCAACCACATCCACAAACAAAACCCCGACCAAAATCGTCACGGCTACTAAAACCGGAAAAGTAGGCTGCTTCACCTTCGACAACAGCCAGCCCATCAACAAGGGAACCAAAGCCCAGGCCAGCACATAGCCCGCAGTCGGACCCACCAAAGTTGTCAAGGTTGTAGATTTTCCTGAAAAAACCGGAAGCACCAGACCGAAGAGAAAAAAGAGAAGCAGGGTCAGACTCCCTTTTTTAACGCCCATAGTCGCTCCAATCAGCATGACTCCAAGGTTTTGAAAGACAATGGGAACCGGGATAAACCCTAAGGGAATCGCTGGAAGCCAGCCTAACACAATCAAAAAACTGGTCATAAGGCCAATCTGGGCCAGATCTCTGGTTTGTAACATTCTTAACTCCTTCATAACACAGTGAATCAGATTCACTTCTTTTGCTACCCACTATAACAGAAAGCCAGAAAAGTGTAAACCTATAATTTTTAAAAAGTTTACTATTTTGCGATAAAAATTAGTCCTCACAGCATAACAAAACTGACCTTCCTAGGAAAGCCAGTTTTTACTTATCAACTTATTTCCACCGCCCCACTTCATGCCGGCCTTTAGAAACCAAGCCCCAATAAGCCAGAAAGAGACAGCTTAGGCTAAACCAATACCGTTCTCTCCATTCAGGATACAAGAAAAAGAGTAACACAACGACAAGTAAGACTAGGCGGATAAAAATGTCAATCCCCAGATAAATCGATTGCCTAGAGGAACTTGAAGGCTGATATTGCCCCGGCTCCCGGCTTAAGCGGAATCTTTTCAAATCTCTGATCACAAAAGCATAGAAAACCATAAAAAGACCCAGTAAACCCAAAGCTAGGCGACCATAATCCCTAGGCTCCTGAAATAAATCAAGCAGAACCCAAACAAAGCCTCCTATAATAACCAATCTCACCAAGCCATCCAACATCCGTAAGCAGTTTTCAAGTTTCATAACCTATCTCCTATCGTCTTTTACAAAAATCCCCAAAATACCTAGAGTAGAAATTAAGGGAGTATTAAACTGAGACCCAATTTTTTAATCGGAATGTTCTAGATTTTTAGTCGATCCCTCTCGCATCCTCCTTAATGTGACTAACAGCTCCGTTATTTTTCTTCGAGAAATCAGGCAACTTTTTTGATCCTGAAAATAAACCATACGATTTCTTCTATCAACCCGAATAACATTTTTTAAATTAATAATATAGGAGCGATGGCATTGATAAAATCGGGAATCCTGTTCCAAAACTTCTTCTAAACTGGCAAAAAATTCTAGGGTTCCACTAGAGTAATGAAGTAGAATTCGATGGGGTTTGGGAGAAGTTTCTAAATAATAAATTTCTTCAAAAGGAATCTGAAGTTGACTATATTTCCCCTGAAAGAAGAAGACATCACCCACAGTCTTTTGCTCTTGTCTCTGAACATAAAGAAGAACAGCCTCGATTCTTTTTTCAAAATCATCAGGCTCTAATCCCTTATCAATGAAGTCGAGAGCTGATATAGTCATTTAGTCTTTAAACAGTATGATATTGCGTCAGTTAAATTCTCTGTTTTTCTAAGTAATTCTGTCACAGCTTTTTTCAGAATAGCCCAACTGTTTTCAATAGGATTCAACTCTGGAGAAT
>NZ_JACBXX010000089.1 GCF_013415245.1 Streptococcus danieliae
GTCGGATTTTCGCACAACGAAAAGTTGATGTGGAACCTGTCTTTGGACAGATAAAGGCTTGTTTAGGTTACAAACGTTGTAATCTACGAGGAAAACGACAAGTAAAAATTGACATGGGATTGGTTCTTATGGCCAATAACCTCCTCAAATATGGGAAGAGGAGTACCTAAAAAGAAAAGGAGAGACTCATTTCAACGAATGAATCTCTCCTTTTTATACTTTACGGGACTTTTTGTCCTAAGCTCCTCCCACCCCCGCAAGGCTGATTAGGCTCTCTTCCGAGCTTGAAAAGCGAACGAAGAGGCCAATCAGCTACTGCGTCAAAGGCAATTTGTTATCCAAAGTCAAAGAGGCTAGACTTTTGTCCCAGCCTCGTATTCTTGCCTTCTTAAAAAAATTGGAAAACCTCTTGTAATCTGGTGATGAGGTGTTATAGTAATGTTATAAATTGGTAGAGAATTTTTTAAGCTGCATAAGTGGAGGGATTTTGATGGAGCAATTTTCCAGATATTATAAAAAGACGTTTTACTTTCAACTAGTCTTGTCACTGCTAAGTGCGGTTGTGACAGTAGTTATTCCTTTGCTGGAAGCAGAATTGATTAATGGACTGGTTTATAAGAAAATTAATGACTATTTTTTCTTGATTGCAGCTTGTGCCATACTTGCGTTTTTCTTTAAATTATTTCTTTCTTATTTTATAGCTCGAAATGAACATGTGGGTAGTAGTGTTGTGAAATTTTCGAGCTATACCGATTTACTTGAATTGATTTATGGAAAGAATAGTAAAGAATTGGTTGAGTATGATCGTCATTATTTAAATAGTCGGATTAATGCAGATTTAGAAAGTATTATTAATTTTCTAATTTTTACAACTCCCCAGGCTATTCAGTCCATGGTGACTATTCTTTTCACCCTTATTTTACTTAGTCTGCTTAATCCTAAGGTTTTGATTTTAGTCCTGCTTCTTTCCGTTATTTATATTATGATCTATCTAGCCAATAAGAATTCCATGTATGCTTTGTTTGATAAAATACGAGAAGAAGATAGTCTCTATGAAGCTCGGAAGAGTCAAATTTTTCAAAGGTTATTTACGACAAAAATGTTAAGTCTTGAAAAATTAGAGATCCGTCGTTTATCATCTGACTACAAAAATTTACTAGTGGATATCAAGAAAATGTTTAACAAGCGCTACTTGGCATCAACTAGTCAGATTATCTTGGCCTTTCTTTTCCAGTTGCTGTACTTTTGGTTAGGGGGAATGGATATTGTTAATGGCTTGTTATCCATTGGGATATTTACGGCAACGATTCAATATTTTAATGGGATTATCAATAGCCTGGATACTTTTTTTGATTTGGGGATACAGGTGCAAGAATATTCTAGTGCTAAAAGAAGGATTGGGGCTCTCATATCTCTACCAGAAGAGATTGAGGGCGAACAGACAGTTGAGTCTATTGATTCAGTTGAGTTAAGAGATTTTAATATTATTCATAGTCAAACCCAGGAGCAGATGTATCAGCAGAATTTGAATGTACAGTTGACAAAAGGATCTATTTATCATCTGAAAGGAAGAAATGGGATTGGGAAAACAAGCTTGGTCAAGGTCCTTGTGGGTCTAAAACTCAATGACTATGAAGGAGCTATCCTGTTTAACGGGATCTCTTTGGACTCCTTGAATACCTCTCAGTTACGCCAGGAATGGATTTCTTTTAATGTGCATACCCATTATGCAGCTGATTTAAAAATCTCCGATGTATTGTCCACTTATTTTACTTTTGATCCTGACAGGCTAGAAAAACAAACTCCCGAATGGTCTATTTATCAAATGTTCATCAAAGGTTCTTCTGAAAATTTGTTAGAGAGCAAGATAGAGACATTGTCGGATGGAAAAAGACAATTACTAAATCTCCTGATCACGCTTCTAAAACCAAAAGCGGAATTGATTATTTTAGACGAACCATTTTCCAATATTGAAAGCTCCCTCCATTCGGAACTACTGGATATTTTATCTTTGATTGCTAAAGATAAAATCATTGTGCTGATTTCTCATGAAGACAGCTTGAATAAAATCAGACATGAGATCTCCTTAGTTTAAATAGTTAGAAATCGAGGATTTGATTCAGTAGGCTGCTGAATCAAGTCCTTTTCAATTCCTCTTGTTCTGAAATAATACGCTTTCATTGTCAACTGGTATTGTGACTGGTATTGGATGATGGTAGGATAGAGTATGAGAATTTTCGTATTATTTTCGGAAAATATTACATAGAGGGAGAGTGTCGATGTCTTTTCAGGCTGTGATTTTTGATATGGATGGTGTATTGGTGGATACGGAGCATTTTTACTACAAGCGCCGGGAGACTTACTTAGCCAGTCAGGGGATTTCGATTGATCATTTGCCCCCAGCTTACTTTATTGGTGGAAATATGAAGCAGGTCTGGGAGAATATCTTAGGAGATTCCTATGACAAGTTTGATGTACCCCGCTTGCAGGCAGATTATGTGGCCTATAAGGAAAAGAATCCGCTTCCTTACCGTCAGCTGGCCTTTCCGCAAGTATCTCATGTTTTGCAGGGGCTAAAGGAAAAGGGCTATGCCCTTGGATTGGCATCGAGTTCTGTCAAAAAAGATATTGAACGAGCCTTGGCGGAATTGGAAATTACATCGTATTTCGATGTTGTTTTATCAGGGGAAGAGTTTGCAGAATCGAAACCTCATCCAGAGATTTATCAGGCTGCTTGTCGGGAACTACAGGTAGAGCCTCAAAAGACTTTAATCATTGAAGACAGTGAAAAGGGGATTCAGGCAGGTGTTCATGCGGGAGCTGAGGTCTGGGCGATTCGGGACTACCGTTTTGGTCTGGATCAAAGCCGTGCTAGCCGAACCATTGACCACTTGGGGCAAATCCTACCGCTTTTGGAAGGCCAGTAATTTTTGCGGTTTGGGGGTTCTTATGGTATACTTTTTGTCATAAGATAGGAAATGAGGTAGCTTATGTCTACATTTGAAAAAATTCAAGCCATTATTGTCGAAGAATTGGAAGTGCAGTCAGATCAAGTGACGTTAGAATCTAGCTTTGATGATTTGGATGTTGATTCTTTGGATTTGTTCCAAGTCATTACGGCCATTGAAGATGAGTTTGGTGTTGAAATTGATGATGAGAAAAATTTAACAACGATTGCAGACTTGGTTGCATTTGTTGAACAATAAATAGCCTGATCAGGCTTGCTTTGTGCCGATTTCTATGATAGAATGGCACTGTTTAGAGGTATCTTGAGTTTATTTCCTTTCAGAGAGCGGTGGAGCTGAGAAATCCGCAGGAGATACAAGATTGGTTGCTAAATGATTTTTCAACAAGAAAAAATGAGGTGCGGGCCCAGCCCGAATCTGGGTGGTACCGCGGAGAATGCTTCGTCCCTGTCAAGGAATTGACAGGGATTTTTTGTCATAAAGGGGATAACTATGGCTAAAAAGAAAAAACAGAAGAAGTTGCTCAAACAGATGCGCCGGGACTATCAGCTGGAACAGGATGTATATAGGAATGGCTTTGAAGAGTTGAATTCTTTGGATCTAAGGGAATCCTTTCCCTTTCCTTCGGTGAATCCTTCTTTCCAAGAGTTAGACGAAGATTTAGAACTGGAGAATGCAGCTCGATTCTTAAAGGAATTGAAAAAAAGATCGACTAATCCAGAGTTGCAAGCTTCACTTGGGGAGAGTCTGGCTCTGGTTGAAGCCCTTGCGTTACCGAGTGGATCTGAAAAAATTCAAACTTTGGAAAAATTGAGCCAGCAATATCCTGAAAATTTTGAAATTCAGATGGCTTATATAGAAGCTACTATTGATGACTTCACTTACGACAGGATTTCCCTCTACAAGTCTTTTACAGATTTGATTTTGGATAGGCTTGACGAATCCCCCCTTCCTTCTTGGACGAACTCTAACAGCGAAGGGTATTTGCATGGACTAGCCTTATTGTTAGAAACTTACTTTGATTTTAGTTTGTGGACCTTAGCGGCGGAGATTCTAAGTATTTTAGATGAATTTTTACTCGAAAGGGATTGTCCAGAACATCTCCCTTATTTAGCGGCAGCTGTTTATTGCATGATTTATCAACCAGAACATGTATTTGACCTCTATGAAGAAAAATTAGCAGCTGGTATTTTTGATCCGGGGCTAAATCTCTATGCTGTGATTGTCAGCCTTGAAGAGTGGGATCTGGAAACTGCAACTACTCTCTTTAAAGAGTTAATGGAAAGAGATTCAGAATTTGCATCACCCCTAGCTTCTGAAAATTGGTTGCAAGATACGATCGAAGAAGCGATGACAGACTTTGAGGCTCCGTTTACCTTCGCCCTCTTTCCCTTACTAAGATTCTTAGCAGACAAAGAGATCATTACCAAAGAATTAACAAAAATGTATCGCAGCTTTGGGGGCAAGCAATCCTTTGAGCCGAAAAGTGAAGACGACTTATTCCAAGTACTCCTGAATTCAGACCCTGGATTTGCAAGAATGGCGCAGATGTTTCGTTCCCCAGCTCTTGAAGGTTTACAGCTTGATAGAAAAGGGCTGCTAGCAGCAGAGGGGCTCCTGAATTTTGAGGATTTTACCAGCTGGACTGAGAAGCAGGTTTTGGCGATTCGTGGGATTGGTCCAGCAACACTGCAACAACTCAAAGACAATGGGGTTGTTTTTAAAAAGGGGTAAGAAGTTGTGTTAAACCACATAGAGATTTACGTATCGGATTTAGAGGCTTCGCGTAGATTCTACACCTTTGCTCTCGGAAGATTGGGCTATGCACTTTACCAGGACTGGGAACAGGGCTTCTCCCTTAAGCAGCAAAACCAATACCTGGTATTTGTTCAAGCTCCTCAACATTTTCTCCATATGGGCTATCATCGGACACGAATCGGGCTCAATCATCTGGCCTTTGAGGTTGAGGAAGATTTGGCAGCCTTGCGGCAAGATTTGCTGGCCTTTGGGACGACGCTGTTGTATGAAGAGCGTTTTCTGGAGGCTGAAGATCCCCAGGCTCTTTACTGTCTGGATCCCGATGGGATTAAGTTGGAGTGGGTTCGGAAGGGGGAGTAATGAAAATTCTTGGTGAATTTGTCAATAACCAATTGCCGGATTTAGAAACGGAGCGTCTCTATTTGCGAGAGCGGCGAGTAGCAGATGCGGAAGCTATGTTTGCTTACGCCAGTCTGAAGGAAGTTGCTCTCAATGCTGGCTTTGCTCCGATGAAAAATTTGGAAGAAGAGGAAGCTTTTATTCGAGGGATTCCTGAACGAATGGCGCAACTTGGATTACCAGGAGGCTATGGAATTACCTTGAAAGGTGAGGATAAGATTATCGGATCGGTCGATTTTAATCGTCGCCACGGGGAGCTTGGGGATATCTATGAAATAGGCTACCTGCTTCATCCAGACTACTGGGGACAAGGGTTTGTGCCTGAGGCTGTTCGTGCTTTATGTTTTGCTGCTTTTACCCTGATTCCCAATCTCTATAAATTAGAAATTGCTTGTCATAGTCAAAATTCTCAGAGTCAAGCAGTCGCCTCAAAAGCGGGTTTTCATTTGGAAGCACGGTTACGGGGACGAGACTTTATGGATGGCCAAAGGCAGGATGAACTACGCTTTGGTTTATTGCGAAGTGAGTGGGAGCAGATTTCTTAAATTTTTAGAAATGTTCATTCATTTATTTATATCTTAAGAAAGGATGTTTATGTCAAAAGAATTATCACCAAAATACAATCCAGCCGAGGTTGAGGCTGGTCGTTATGCTAAATGGTTAGAGGCAGATGTTTTTAAGCCGTCAGGCGATGCTGAGGCTAAGCCTTATTCAATCGTTATCCCACCACCGAATGTAACTGGGAAACTGCACTTGGGTCATGCTTGGGATACTACGCTCCAGGATATCATTATCCGTCAAAAGCGGATGCAGGGCTATGATACCTTGTGGTTGCCAGGAATGGACCATGCGGGGATTGCAACTCAAGCTAAGGTTGAAGAGCGTTTGCGGGAGCAAGGTGTGACGCGTTATGATTTGGGGCGTGAGAAGTTCCTAGAAAAGGTTTGGGAATGGAAGGATGAATACGCGGCGACGATTAAGGATCAGTGGGGTAAAATGGGTCTCTCACTGGACTATAGTCGGGAGCGTTTTACCCTCGATGAGGGCTTGTCCAAGGCGGTTCGTAAGGTTTTTGTGGACTTGTATAAGAAGGGTTGGGTATACCGGGGTGAGTTTATCATCAACTGGGATCCGGCAGCTCGGACAGCCTTGTCAGATATTGAGGTTATCCATAAGGATGTGGAAGGGGCTTTCTACCACATGAACTACATGTTGGAAGATGGTTCGCGTGCCTTGCAGGTGGCAACTACACGTCCAGAGACCATGTTTGGAGATGTGGCTGTAGCGGTGAATCCGGAGGATCCGCGCTATAAGGATTTGATTGGTCAGAATGTTATTTTGCCGATCGTTAACAAGCCAATTCCAATTGTTGCGGATGAACACGCGGATCCAGAATTTGGAACGGGTGTCGTGAAGATTACACCGGCTCATGATCCAAATGACTTCTTGGTTGGTCAACGTCATGATTTGCCACAGGTTAATGTGATGAATGACGATGGAACCATGAATGAGCTGGCTGGTGAGTTTGCAGGTATGGATCGTTTTGAGGCTCGTCAGGCTGTTGTGGCTAAGCTAGAAGAGCTAGGTGCTCTGGTAGAGATTGAGAAACGGGTCCACTCTGTTGGTCATTCAGAGCGTTCTGGAGCGGTAGTTGAGCCTCGTTTGTCAACGCAGTGGTTTGTGAAAATGGACCAGTTGGCTCAAAATGCGATTGCTAATCAGGAGACCGCGGACAAGGTCGAGTTCTACCCTCCTCGTTTCAATGATACCTTCCTACAGTGGATGGAAAATGTGCATGACTGGGTTATTTCCCGGCAGCTCTGGTGGGGTCACCAGATTCCAGCTTGGTACAATGAAGCTGGTGAGATGTATGTTGGGGAAGAAGCTCCGGAGGGCGACGGTTGGGTTCAGGATGAGGATGTTTTGGATACTTGGTTTAGTTCTGCTCTTTGGCCATTCTCAACTATGGGCTGGCCAGATGAGAATTCTGCCGATTTCCAACGTTACTTCCCGACTTCAACCTTGGTCACTGGCTACGATATCATTTTCTTCTGGGTATCACGGATGATTTTCCAATCCCTTGAATTTACGGGTCGTCAGCCGTTCAAAAATGTCTTGATTCACGGTTTGATTCGCGATGCGGAAGGGCGTAAGATGTCCAAGTCCTTGGGCAATGGGATTGATCCGATGGATGTGATTGATCAGTATGGGGCGGATGCCTTGCGTTGGTTCTTGTCCAATGGTTCTGCACCTGGTCAAGATGTTCGCTTCTCTTATGAGAAAATGGATGCGTCTTGGAACTTTATCAATAAGATCTGGAATATCTCGCGTTACATTCTCATGAATAATGAAGGCTTGAGCTTGGAGGCAGCGCGTGAAAATGTTGCTCAGGTAGCCGCTGGTCAGGCCGGAAATGTAACGGATCGTTGGATTCTGCATAACCTCAATGAAACCATTGCCAAGGTAACCGATAACTTTGATAAGTTTGAATTTGGGGTTGCCGGTCATCTTCTCTATAACTTTATCTGGGAAGAATTTGCCAACTGGTATGTCGAGTTGACCAAAGAAGTTCTTTACAGTGACAATGAGGCTGAGAAAGTGATGACGCGGTCAGTTCTTCTCTATACCTTGGACCAGATTCTCCGTTTGCTTCACCCAATCATGCCATTTGTAACAGAAGAGATTTTTGCCCAGTATGCAGAAGGTTCGATTGTCCTAGCAGCTTACCCTGTTGTGAATCCTGCCTTTGAAAATGAAGCAGCCCATAAAGGGGTTGAAAGTCTTAAAGATTTGATTCGCTCCGTTCGTAATAGTCGGGCAGAGGTAAATGTAGCGCCATCGAAAGCCATTACGATTCTGATTAAGACATCGGATAGCCAGTTGGAAGAGTTTCTCAAGGCCAATGTAAACTACATTAAACGCTTTACAAATCCAGAACAGCTCGAGATTTCCTCAAGCCTACTTGCCCCAGAATTGGCGATGTCAGCCGTGATTACGGGGGCGGAAATCTTCTTGCCATTGGCAGATTTGCTCAATGTTGAAGAAGAATTGGCGCGTCTGGACAAGGAGTTGGCTAAATGGCAGAAGGAATTGGATATGGTTGGGAAGAAACTCAGCAATGAACGCTTTGTAGCCAATGCCAAGCCTGAAGTGGTTCAGAAAGAAAAAGAAAAACAAGCAGATTATCAAGCCAAATATGATGCAACAGTTGCTCGGATTGACGAGATGAAAAAGTTGGTTCAATAATCGTGAAAATCTAGGTCGGGACAGTCGTCTCGGCCTTTTTTATCTTGAATTTATCCCTAAAAATTTATATAATGATTATATAAGAAATATAAAAAGGGGATATGGTTATGAAAGTGAGTTGTTACGGACAAGCCTTTCGTAAGATTCGCAAGGAACGGAAGGTTTCTTTGAAGGAAGCTGCTGCAGATATCATCAGTCCACAATTACTTAGTCAATTTGAATTGGGTAAGAAAAATGTGTCGCTTACAAATTTTGATCAGCTGCTGGAATCGATTGGCGTCAGCTTACTTGAGTTTGCGCAGGCCCTGGAATTAGAAAAACAATTAGACTTAGAACATGAAAAAAGTCTGAAAATTCGGGGGGGGGGGTATTTTCAGAGACTCATCCCCAATATCCTGAGCGCATCCCCAAAATGGCTATCTGAGTCCGTTTTGGAAAATCAGAGCAGCTCTTTCCTTCACTAACAAGGAGGGGAGATTTAGGGCTAAGTTGATAGAGGATCAGATATTTGAGCTGCTTAGTCGGGAATCGGAGCAGGTTCCGGTTTTCTAGACCAGGGGACAAATTTTTAATCAAGAAACAGGGGAGACTGTGCTATAATACTGACATGAGAGTAGTAGCAGGAAAATATGGTGGGCGACCACTGAAGACCCTAGCCGGGTCAACTACCCGGCCAACAACAGATAAGGTCAAAGGGGCCATTTTCAATATGATTGGTCCCTATTTTGATGGCGGTCAGGTCCTAGACCTGTATGCCGGTTCTGGTTCCCTGGCTATCGAAGCCATTTCACGGGGCATGGATCAGGCGGTTTTAGTTGAAAAAGACCGTCGTGCTCAGGCGATTGTTCAGGCCAATATTGAGATGACCAAGGAGACTACCCGTTTTCGGTTGATGAAAATGGAAGCCAAACGAGCTCTGGCTCAGCTGACGCAAGCTTTTGATCTGGTGCTCTTGGATCCTCCTTATGCCAAGGAGACGATTGTCGAAACGATCCTAGACTTAGAGCAAGGTGGACTCTTAGCTCCGGGGGCGCTGATTGTCTGTGAGACAGACAAGGAGGTCGAGCTTCCGGATTCGATTGGGGCCAGCCGCAAGTGGAAGGAAAAAATTTACGGGATTTCAAAGGTGACGATTTATGACATTGACTAGGGGTTTATACGCAGGTTCTTTTGATCCTCTGACCAAGGGGCATCTGGATATTATTGAACGAGCTGCTGATTTGGTAAATACGCTCTATGTGGGCCTTTTTGTCAATTCGCAGAAACAGGGCTTGTTTACAATGGAGGAGCGAATTCAAATTCTTCAAGAGTCCTTGAGGGATTTGCCCAATGTCAGAATTATTCTAGCTGAGGATCAGTTGCTGGCTGATGTCGCTCGGGAGCTAGAGGTAGATGTTCTTTTTCGGGGTTTGCGCAATCCGGAAGATTTTGCCTATGAGGCTAATATGGACTACTTTAATCGTCAGTTGACGGGGGGCTTGGAGACCCTGTATTTGATGGCGCAGCCGTCTCTGGCTCCGATTAATTCTAGTCGTATCCGGGAGTTAATCCATTTTAAAGGGGATATCTCAGACTACGTACCGATTCCAGTGCTTGGAATAGTGTTGAAAAAATATGAAAACGAATAAACATTTAAAAAAACTCTGGCTAGTGCCCCTAGTACTGGTGGGCTTATTGATTGTTTCTTTCTGGATTCCTCTGCCTTATTACATTGAGGTTCCAGGCGGCTCAGAAGATATTCGTTCAGTCTTGCGGGTCAATAAGAAAGAAGACCAGGCGGATGGGGAATACCAGTTTGTAACTATTGGAGTAATTCGGGCTAATCTACCCCTAATGATCTATGCCGGTTTAACCCCATACACCGATATTATCCCTGCTGCGGATTTAACGGGTGGAGCGAGTGATGAGGAGTACCAACGGATCAACCAGTTTTATATGCAAACCTCGCAAAATTTTGCCAAGTATCAAGGTTTGACCAAGGCTAAGAAAGAAATTGAGATGAAATTCTTGGGAGTTTATGTCTTAAGCCTGGCTGAAGATTCGACCTTTAAAGACATTCTCCATTTGGGAGATACGGTCACAGGGGTTAATGGTAAAACCTTTAAGAATTCGCAGGAACTGATTGAGTATGTTGGCAATTTGAAAATCGGCGATGAAGTCAGCGTTGAATTTGAGGACCAAGGGGACAAACGATCTGAAAAAGGGAAGATTATCAAGCTAGAAAACGGGAAGAATGGAATCGGGATCGGTTTGATTGACCGAACAGAAGTTCAAAGTGATATCCCAATTGAATTCTCAACCGAGGGAATCGGTGGTCCCAGTGCTGGCTTGATGTTCTCCTTGACGATTTATAGCCAATTGGCAGATCCTGATTTGCGGGATGGACGGATTATTGCTGGTACCGGAACCATTAGTGAAGATGGTAAGGTTGGTGAAATTGGCGGGGCTGACAAGAAGGTGGTCGCTTCTCACGAAGCCGGTGCGGATATCTTCTTTGTCCCAGACAATCCCCTCAGTGAAGAGGAGAAAAAAGCCAATCCCAAAGCTAAATCTAATGCTGAAGAAGCCCAAGAAACTGCTAAAAAATTGGGAACATCTATGAAAATTGTTCCTGTTAAAACCTTAGATGAGGCCATTCAGTATTTGAAAGACACGCGCGGAAAAGAATGAGGAGAAACTGATGCGTAAAGACATTGATCCGGAACTCTATAATTACAATCGCTTTCCGGGGCCGCAGTTTAAACGGCTGGGGGACCGGGTTGAAGCGGATGACTTTGTTTTCACCCTCTTAACGGATTATCGGGAGGCTTTTAATCCGGAAGTGTTCAGTCAACGATTTTCGCACTTGCTTTTGAAGTTTGATTATATTGTGGGAGATTGGAGTAACGACCAGTTGCGGCTGAAAGGTTTTTATCGGGATAAGCGAGCTAATCAGAGTTGGTCCAAGTTTTCGCGTTTGGAAGAATATTTAGTGGAGTATTGCAATTTTGGAGCGGCCTATTTTATTTTGGAGAATGCCCATCCGACTTATCCTTCCAAGCCCTTTAAACCGAAGAAAAAGGTCCGTGAGTGGCGGGATCGACGTTCGCAGCATAAGGAAGAGTTTCAGCGTCCTCGTAAGCAAAGCACCAATCGCCATTTCTCCATTCGGAAGAAACAGGAGAGCCGATGAGGGGATTGAGAGATTGCTGGAGGTCCAGACGTTTTTGGCACTGGGAAATTCTCCTCTACACGCTTGTCATTGTGGTTGTTTGCTTTAGCCCCCAGGTTTCGAATCCAGCCTTGCCGACTCCTGGTGTCTTTTATCAAGGGCGGCTGGCCTTTCTGCTAGTCCCCTTCAATAGCCTTTGGAACTTGGGCCAAGCAACCAGTCTGCTACATGCCGTGAAGATTGTCTTTCAGAATGTCCTAAACATATTTTTACTCTATCCCCTGGTTTTGGGTTTGTTGATGGTCAAACCGTCTCTACGCTCTGTTCAAGTGGTGCTTCTGCTCGGGTTTGCCCTGTCCCTGTCGATTGAGTTGACGCAATTGCTGCTGGACTATCTCTGGAATTTTAACCGCGTTTTTGAACTGGATGATTTGTTGACCAACACCTTTGGGGCTTACCTAGCCTATCGGACCTACCTGTTTTTAGAAAAAAGAAAAATGGTGTCCGATGAGCCATAGTAGGCTGGCACGATGCAAAAAGGGAAGAAAGGGCAAGGCTCCCTTTCTTTTTTTGTACCAAAAAGTTAGCAAGGCTTGGCAGCAAGCTAGTTGAAGAATTATCAGCAAGACTTTTAAGGGAAGAAGGAGGGCTAGGCTGGCCATGTAGGTCCAGTCACCTGCTCCAATCCCGATAGGGGCAAAATAGCAGACCAGGGCGAGTAAGAGAAAGACTGGCGAGAGTTGCCAACCAGTTATGAAGGTGAGCGCAGCATGGGGGACCAGCCAAAAGCAGATTGGAAAGGAGCAGGAAGTCCGGTCGAAGTGGCTGAGCATGAGGCTCATAAAGAGAAAGATGAGCCAGGGGGAGGACAGCCAAGACTGAAGCCAAGCGTAGGCGATGAGTCCTCCTTGAATTTCGTTCGTGAGGCTGGCTAAGGGAATCGGTGCCTGGCAGCTACGGCAGGATCCCCCAAGCTTGATATAGGAAAGGATAGGGACCAGATCCCACCAGGCTAAGGCTTGCTGGCAAGTGCTACAGTGGCTAGGCGGATAGAGGATGGAGGCTGGGTAACGATCAGCCCAGGCAGTTAGGAAAGAGGCCAGGCTCGCTCCCAGCATGAAGATTAAAAGGTTTGTCATACCTCTTTATTCGAAAATCAAATCCAAACTTGCTCGGGGTCTGAATTTATAGTAGACTAAGCCTATGAAAAATTTTTATGATGTTCAGCAATTTTTAAAGGGCTATGGGCTTATTATCTATATGGGCAAACGACTCTACGATATTGAATTGGCCCAGATAGAGTTGGAGCGACTCTATGATGCGGGAATCATGGACCGTTTGGACTATATCCAAGCCCAATTGATTTTGAAAAAAGAACATCAGGAAGAATTAGCCTATCTTGAACAAAAGGAGAAAAAGGAAAAATGATTGGTTTCTTAATCGTATTGGTCGGTTTCTTGGCTTGGATGGGATTTAACTACTGGCGCTTGCGGCGTGCAGTAACCCTGGTCGAAAATGGGGAATTTGCCGCTATGATGCGGGGTGGGCAAGTGATTGATGTGCGCGAGCCGGCAGCCTTTCGGGCCAAGCATATCTTGGGTGCTCGCAATATCCCTGCCAATCAAATCAAGGTTAGTCTAGCGGCCTTGTCTAAAGATAAGCCAATTTTACTGTATGATAATAACCGCGGTCCTTCTGTGACCAATACCGTTTTTTATCTGCGGAAGCAAGGTTACCGAAATTTGTACTTATTGGCCGGAGGCCTTGATACTTGGAATGGGAAAGTCAAAGAAAATACGGATTAAGTTTTCGATTCCCTGGTTTTTATGATTTTTTATTTCGGCTGGAAGAGGTTTCTCAAATCTTTTTCGGCCGATTTTTTTGAAAGTTGCTAGGAAAACCCTTTCTTAATGGGCATGGCTTGTCACTGTTTTTTATTTCATGTATAATGTTTTGGACAATACTTGCTTAAAATCGACTGCTCTGGGCTAAAGTTTACTTGTGCAGGCTGGGATTTTGAGGGGTATAAACTATAGAGATTTGAGGAAATCATGTCAACATTAAGAGAAGATATCCGTAACGTCGCAATTATTGCCCACGTTGACCACGGAAAAACAACCCTGGTGGATGAGTTATTAAAGCAGTCAGAGACCTTGGATGCACGGACTGAATTGTCTGAGCGAGCTATGGACTCGAATGACCTTGAAAAAGAGCGTGGAATCACAATCTTGGCCAAAAATACAGCTGTTGCCTATGACGGTGTCCGGATTAACATCATGGATACTCCAGGACACGCGGACTTTGGTGGAGAAGTTGAGCGGATCATGAAAATGGTCGATGGGGTTGTTTTGGTAGTCGATGCCTACGAAGGAACCATGCCCCAAACCCGTTTTGTTTTGAAAAAAGCTTTGGAACAAAACTTGACTCCAATTGTGGTTGTTAATAAAATCGATAAGCCATCTGCGCGTCCAGCTGAAGTCGTTGATGAGGTCTTGGAGCTCTTTATCGAGTTGGGTGCGGATGATGACCAATTGGAATTCCCAGTGGTTTATGCATCGGCGATTAACGGAACTTCTTCCTTGTCTGACGATCCAGCCGATCAGGAAAAAACAATGGCGCCGATCTTTGATACCATCATCGATCATATTCCTGCCCCAGTTGACAATTCGGACGAGCCTCTACAGTTCCAAGTGTCCTTGTTGGATTACAACGATTTCGTTGGTCGGATTGGAATTGGTCGTGTATTCCGTGGTCAAATCAAGGTGGGTGACCAGGTTACTCTTTCTAAACTGGATGGAACTACGAAAAACTTCCGTGTTACCAAACTTTTTGGTTTCTTTGGATTGGAGCGTCGTGAAATCACCGAAGCTAAAGCCGGTGATTTGATTGCGGTATCTGGTATGGAAGACATCTTTGTCGGTGAAACGATTACACCGGTTGACGCAGTTGAGCCTCTACCAGTTCTACGCATTGATGAGCCAACCTTGCAAATGACCTTCTTGGTGAATAACTCACCATTTGCAGGTCGTGAAGGCAAATGGGTCACTTCTCGCAAAGTGGAAGAGCGTCTATTAGCAGAGTTACAAACGGATGTCTCTCTCCGTGTCGACCCAACTGACTCACCAGATAAATGGATTGTCTCTGGTCGTGGAGAATTGCATTTGTCAATCTTGATTGAAACCATGCGTCGTGAAGGGTATGAGTTGCAAGTATCTCGTCCAGAAGTTATCATCAAAGACATTGATGGTGTCAAGATGGAACCATTTGAGCGCGTGCAAATTGATACTCCAGAAGAGTACCAAGGATCTGTTATCCAAAGCTTGTCCGAGCGTAAGGGTGAGATGTTGGATATGATTGCGACTGGAAATGCTCAAACACGTCTCGTATTCTTGGTACCAGCCCGTGGTTTGATCGGTTATTCAACGGAATTCCTATCCATGACTCGTGGTTACGGAATCATGAACCATACCTTCGACCAATACCTTCCTGCCATTGCCGGTGAGATTGGTGGCCGTCACCGTGGTGCCCTTGTTTCGATTGATGCTGGTAAGGCAACAACTTACTCCATTATGTCAATCGAAGAGCGGGGAACAATCTTTGTCAACCCAGGTACTGAGGTTTATGAGGGAATGATTATTGGGGAAAATTCACGTGAGAACGACTTGACTGTGAACATCACCAAGGCTAAGCAGATGACCAACGTCCGTTCGGCTACCAAAGACCAAACCTCTGTTATCAAAACACCACGTATTCTGACCCTGGAAGAATCCTTGGAGTTCTTGAACGATGATGAATACATGGAAGTAACCCCAGAATCCATCCGCCTACGGAAACAGATTTTGAATAAGGGTGAGCGGGAAAAAGCCAACAAGAAAAAGAAATTAGCGGCGGCTGACTAAGCTCTTTAGGAGGAGTTCAAAAATATGCTTTACATCATCATTATTATTTTGATCCTGCTATTTTATATTTTTGTCGCTCCTTCAACCATTAAGGGAACCTTCAATATTGTCAGCTTGGTGCTTTTCGGAGTTTTGCTGATGATTTTGTTGGGTGTGGGAATTGTACAGTTTTTCCGGATTCCAAGGGAAATTTTTGTCTGGGCGGGCATGCTGGCCCTGGCCTACTTCTCCCTGAAGGATCTGCGGCGCTTGCAAATTAAGGGAGGTGGCAAACCTCCGATTCCCATCCCGAAAATTAACTGGGATAAAGTTTTTCCTAGAAACTCAAAATAGTTTTTTCCCCAAGTTGTATGAGAGCTTGGGGGTTTTTTTGGTCTGAAAATGGTAAAATAGAGATTGTATTAAGGAGCTAATTCGTTGAAAGGCGGTCTCAATGGTCATCCGAACTCAAAAGGTACGACTTTATCCTAATCAGACTATGAAGAAGGTTTTAGATGACTTGTGCGATTATCGCAGGTATTGTTGGAACCAAGGGCTGGCTTTGTGGAATGATCTGTATGATGCTTCCTTGATTTTGGAAGATCAAGAACTCTGCGCTAATGAACGTAAGGTTCGCAATGAGCTAGTCGCCAATATCAACTGTCAGCCCGGTGTTTGCAGTTAGCCATCTCCGACTTAGGTAAGGCTTGGAAAAACTTTTTCGACCCTGCCCTTCCTGACTGGGGTAAACCTCGCTTTAAATCTAAAAAAACTTCTAGACAAGGTTTTAAGACGGACAGGGCTAGAATTGTAGATGGGAAGTTACGGCTAGATAAACCAAGAGGAATCAAGACTTGGTATGACCTGAAATTCAGAGGTGCTAAGGATTTGAGTGGAGATTTAAAAACCGTCTCAATCTACTGTGAAAAGGGCAAATATTGGGCGAGTTTACCTTTTGAGGTAGAAATTGACAAGAGAGATACAACTGCTAAGCATACAGCCGTTGACCTTAATGTTGGGTATTTCAACTATACAGAGGGTGAAATCTCTGTTCTACCCAAGAAACTAAAGATAATTTATGAGCGTATTAAGTTTTATCAAAGACAGCTGGTTAGAAAACATGTTGTAAATGGGAACAAGGCGACCCAATCCAAGAATTACGCTAAGGCGAGAGCCAAGTTACAGCGTGACTATCGGAAGGTCGCAGCCATTCAGAACAACATTCTTCATGAATTTACAACAGAACTAGTGACTGACTTTGATAAAATTGTCATCGAAGATTTAAACGTCAAAGCTATGCAGATGTCTCATGTTGCATCCAAGGGCTTGCATCGTTCTATGTTTGGGCGGTTCAGACAGATCTTAACCTATAAGGCTGATTGGTACGGTAAGGAGATTATCCTAGCTGATAAACATTATCCAAGCCCGCAACGTTGTTCCGCATGCGGGCACATCAAGACAGGTGAGGATAAAATCGGTCTAGCAGGTAATGCGAAACATGGAACCAAGCACCATGAATACATTTGTTATGAATGTGGCTTTGTGGGAGACCGGGATGAAAACGCAGTTGCCAATCTTTTGGCCTTAATTTAAAAGAATCAGGAGTGGGTTACACCCTCAGGCTATCAGAGTTAGTCACTGTCATGACCCTCTTGTAGGATATGAGAATACTAATGATGACCGTAGTAAATAAAATGACGAAAGGAAGTCTATATATTCTTTCTCAAATGTGGTTAAATCCGATAGATGACTACATTTGGTTATATTTTATATAGCAGCGCGTAGATGACACCAGTAAATGAATTTAACGGAAAAAAAGTAGTTGTACTTGGACTAGCACGGTCAGGTAGAGCAGTGGCTCTTTTGTTGGAGCAACTGGGAGCCCAGGTGACTGTTAATGAAGGCCAGGCGCTGGAAGATAGCCCACAGGCTCAAGAATTGCTGGCCCAAGGCTTTCGTGTAGTTGCAGGAGGTCATCCTGTTGAACTGCTGGACGAAGGTTTTGATCTGATGGTCAAAAATCCGGGGATTCCTTATAGCCATCCCATGGTAGTTAAGGCCAAGGAGCTTGGCTTACCGATTTGGACGGAGGTAGAAGTGGCTTACCGCGTCTACCCACATTCGATGATTGGGATTACAGGTTCAAATGGTAAAACAACGACAACCATGATGGTTGCTGCCATTTTAGAAGCAGCTGAGCGTCAGCCGGTTTTAGCGGGGAACATTGGTTTTCCGGCCTCAGAAGTTTTGCCGCAAGTGACGGCTGATCAGCAAGTTGTGATGGAGTTGTCCAGCTTTCAGTTGATGGGGGTAGAGGCCTTCCATCCTCATATTGCTGTGATTAATAATATTTTACCGAGTCATTTGGACTACCATGAGTCCTTTGCAGAGTACCGCGATGCCAAGTGGGCGATTCAGGCGCAGATGACGGCGGATGATTTCCTCATTTTGAATTGGAATCAAGCCCTTAGCCAGGAACTGGCCCAGGAGACTCAGGCCCAGGTTCTTGCCTTTTCGACCCAAGAAAAAGTAAATGGAGCCTATCTGGAAGATGGCTATTTGGTCTATCAGGGTGAGCGTGTGATGCCGGCTGCCCAACTAGGGGTTCCGGGGGAGCATAATATTGAGAACGCCTTGGCGGCGATTCTGGTTGTGAAGCAATTGGGCGTTGATAATGAAGCCATCCAGCGGGCCTTGGCAGCTTTTTCTGGGGTCAAGCATCGTTTGCAAGAAGTGGCTGAGATTGAAGGTGTGCGCTTTTACAATGACAGCAAGTCTACCAATATTTTAGCGACTCAAAAAGCCCTATCTGGCTTTGAGAATTCCCAGGTGATTTTGATTGCTGGTGGTCTTGATCGGGGCAATGATTTGAGTGAGTTGCTGCCGGATATTCAAGGCTTGAAGGCCATGGTTATTTTGGGCGAAGTAGCTCCTCGTTTGGCAGCTTTAGCTCAAGAAGCAGGGGTTGCAAGCTACCCTGCTTCAGAAGTGGCGGCGGCAACCAAGCAAGCTTTTGAGCTAGCCCAAAAAGGGGATGTTGTCCTCTTCAGCCCAGCAAATGCCAGCTGGGACATGTATAAGAATTTTGAAGAACGTGGAGAGGTCTTTTTAGCAGCAGTGAAGGAGTTGGAAGAAGCATGAAAAAAATTGTCTTTACAGGAGGGGGAACAGTTGGTCATGTGACCCTGAATCTGCTCCTTATTCCCAAGTTTATTGCCAATGGTTGGGAGGTTCATTATATCGGTGATCGTAAGGGAATCGAATATGAACAATTAGAAAAAAGTGGTCTGCCGGTTCACTTCCATTCCATTGCCACAGGTAAATTACGCCGTTATTTTTCCTGGCAGAACCTCTGGGATGTTTTTAAAGTTGCTTGGGGGACTTTACAATCCTTCTTCTACCTGTTGAAGATTCATCCCCAGGTCCTCTTTTCAAAAGGGGGCTTTGTATCGGTGCCACCAGTGATGGCGGCTAAGGTATTGGGGATTCCTGTTTATATCCACGAATCAGACTTGACCATGGGCTTGGCCAATAAAATTGCCTATAAGTTTTCCAAACGCCTCTTTTCCACCTTCCAGTTGGAAGGGGACTATAGCCGGGTGGAGCATGTTGGGGCGATTTCCAAGTTAGAGAAGGGCCACCACCAATTGTCAAATGAAATGCAGGAGATGGCAGCGGAATTGTTTGATCCAGCAAAACAGACCCTGCTCTTTATCGGAGGATCTGGCGGGGCCAAAGTGTTTAATGATTTTGTGGATCAGAATCGTCAAGCCCTCTTAGAGCGGTATAACCTGATCAATCTGACGGGCGATAAAAAGCTCGAGGAGTCATCACCGGGGCTTTATCGCCTGGCCTTTGCGCGTGAGACCTACCGTGACCTAATGGAATTGGCAGACATTGTCATTACCCGGGGTGGATCCAATACGCTTTTTGAACTGGTAGCCTTGGAGAAGCTCCATGTGATTGTTCCTTTGGGCAAAGAAGCCAGTCGGGGTGATCAATTGGAAAATGCGGCTTATTTTGAGAAGAAAGGCTATGCACCGACGATCCAGGAACCGGATTTGACCTTGGACAGGTTGGAAACAACGATTGGTCAATTGCAAGAGCAAGCGGAAGCCTTCCAAGATGCCATGGCCCAAAGTGTGGATTTGATCAGTCTGGACGCCTTTTACCAGGTTCTGATGAGGGAAATTGAAAAAGGAGGCCGCTAATGTCTGATGAAGATAAAAAAGAGGCCCAGCATCGTGAAGAATGGGAAAGGAGAAGTCGGGAATACCAGGCCTCTCAAGAAGCAGAGCGGATTCGCCAGGAGCATGAACGGCAGCGAAATATTGTCCAACGCCTGGGCCGCATTGTTGATCCGGATGCTCAGGAAATCCTTGAAGAAGAACAAAAGGTCCAATCCATTGCTCGCCAACAACTAGAAGAGTCAATCGAAGCGGTGCAAGCGGAGGTGCCCGATAAACAGGCGGCTAGAATCCAAAAGCGCCAAGCCCAGCAAGCCAAACGCCAGGTGAAACAGGCCAAGCGCCAGGCTAAAAAAATCCAACGCCAAGAGCGCCGGGACAGTGGCAAGAAGGCGCGGCGGCATCTGATTCGTTTAATTCCAGTCTTTTTCTTCTTTACGGTTTTGACCATGGCGTCAGCCTACTTCATTAGTCCCTATGGCAAGCTCAAGGAATTTCAGGTGTTAGGCAATGAGCACCAAACGGATGAAGCGATTGTGGCAGCGACTAAGGTGGATGTCCGCGATTATACGCTGACAGTGTTACAGAATCGCAAGGCCTATGAAAAACGAATCCAGAAAGCCAGTCCTTGGATTCGCCAGGTATCCATTAGTTACCAGTTTCCAACCACTTTCCCAATCCAAGTTGAAGAGTATGCGATTGTGGCCTACCAAACAGAGAAGGACAAGGTTTTTCCAATTTTGGCTAATGGAAAAATGGTTCAAGAAGACTTGGCAATAAGTGATCTGCCTAGCAGTGCGGTGAGGGTGCAGTTAAAAGACGAAGATCTCTATCCGATTTTAAGTGAGCAATTGTTACAGTTAGACGCAGACATTCGTGACAACATTCAGGAAATGAAGTCGACGGCGACTAAGGCGTCTACAGATTTGGTGACCCTCAGCATGCGGGATGGGAACCAGGTTTTGATCCCGCTTTCTGAATTAAGTCGTAAATTAATCTATTATCCTTCGATTGCAAAAGATATCAAGGAACCTTCGCTGATTGATATGGAGGCAGGGGCCTTTGCCTATCCGCTAGGTGTTGATGGGAAATTAGAGGGGGCAAGTAGCTCAGAAGCAGGAGCTAATCAAAGCCAGATCACCGCATCTGTAACCCAAAATTAATAGAAAAAATCTTTTATTTTCGCGTATTTGTGTTATAATGTACGGTGATTAGCACGCTTAAAAGTGTTTCATGTTTATTGAAGATTGTATGAGAAGAGAGGAAGTATGTAATGGCTAGAGATGGCTTCTTTACAGGATTAGATATTGGGACCAGCTCCATCAAGGTGCTGGTGGCCGAATATATTAATGAAGAAATGAATGTCATTGGTGTCAGTAATGCAAAAAGCGCTGGTGTCAAAGATGGTATCATAGTCGACATCGAAACTGCTGCCACTGCCATCAAGAAGGCCATTAATCAGGCTGAAGAGAAGGCGGGCATTTCGATTACAACCGTGAATGTCGGTTTACCTGCAAGTCTATTGCAAATTGAACCAACTCAGGGGATGATTCCAGTCACCAATGAAACCAAGGAAATCACGGATATGGATGTGGTGAGTGTAGTGGAGTCTGCTGTAACCAAGAGCATGAATCCTGACCGTGAGGTGATTACCTTTGTTCCTGAGGAATTTATTGTCGATGGTTTCCAAGGAATTCGGGACCCACGTGGGATGATGGGAACCCGCTTAGAGATGCGGGGGTTATTGTATACAGGACCTCGGACTATTCTTCACAATCTTCGGAAAACCGTTGAACGTGCAGGTCTGAAACTAGACAATGTGGTGATTTCGCCCCTATCGATGACCAAATCGGTTCTTAATGAAGGGGAACGAGAATTTGGGACCATTGTGATTGATATGGGTGGTGGCCAAACGACAGTTGCAGCCGTTAAAAACCAGGAATTGCAATTCACCCATATTTATCAAGAGGGTGGCGAGTATGTGACTAAGGATATTTCCAAGGTTTTACGGACCTCACAAGCGACTGCTGAAGGCCTCAAACTCAACTATGGGGAAGCTTATCCAGCTCTAGCGAGCGCCCAAGATAGTTTCCAAGTTGAGGTAATTGGGGAAGTTGAACCAGTAGAAGTGACAGAACAATACTTGTCTGAGATTATCTCAGCTCGCGTTCGCCACATTTTGGAACAAATTAAGCAAAACTTAGAAAGACGTCATCTCCTTGATTTACCAGGTGGGATTGTCATTGTTGGTGGGGGTGCCATTTTGCCGGGTATTGTCGAATTGGCCCAAGAAATTTTTGAAGTCCCTGTAAAACTATTTGTTCCCAACCAAATCGGAATTCGCAATCCAGCCTTTGCCCATGTTATTTCGTTAGCAGAATATGCTGGAAATATGACAGAGGTTGATCAGTTGGCACAAGCTGCGGTTCATGGGGAGTTTGCAAGACCACAACAACCGGTCGTGGCCTTTCGCCCACAACCAAGCGTTACACCTGTTCAACCAGTGGCGAAACCCCAAGTGAATCCTGAACCAGTCCAACCAGCTCAACCGACCCCAGCTGTTCAACCACTTCCTGAACCTGAGTTAGAACCAGAAGCTGAAGCAGGAACTAGTCCGAAGTTGGGTGATCGGGTTCGTGGACTGTTAAATTCAATGTTTGATTAAGGAGAAAAAAGATGTCATTTTCATTTGACGCAGCTGCGGCGCAAGGCGCAGTTATTAAAGTAATTGGTGTCGGCGGTGGTGGTGGTAATGCCATTAACCGTATGATTGATGAAGGAGTTGCTGGTGTCGAATTTATTGCAGCCAATACAGATGTTCAAGCGCTCAGTAGCTCAAAGGCTGAAACAGTCATTCAATTAGGACCAAAATTGACTCGTGGCTTGGGTGCTGGAGGACAGCCTGAAGTTGGCCGTCAAGCAGCTCTTGAAAGCGAAGAAGTTCTGAATGAGGCTCTTTCTGGTTCAGATATGGTCTTTATCACTGCTGGGATGGGAGGCGGTTCCGGAACTGGTGCTGCACCTGAGATTGCACGGATTTCAAAATCATTGGGAGCTTTGACAGTGGGTGTTGTCACTCGTCCATTTGGTTTTGAAGGGACGAAGCGTAGCAATTTTGCGGTGGAAGGTATCAACCAGTTGCGGGAGCATGTCGACACCCTCTTGATTATTTCCAACAACAACTTGTTAGAAATTGTTGACAAAAAGACTCCTTTGATGGAAGCCCTCAGTGAAGCCGATAATGTGCTTCGTCAAGGTGTTCAAGGAATTACTGATCTGATTACCAATCCAGGTTTGATCAACCTTGATTTTGCGGATGTCAAAACCGTTATGGCTAATAAGGGTAATGCCCTTATGGGAATTGGTATTGGTACTGGTGAAGAGCGTGTCATGGAAGCCGCTCGTAAGGCAATTTATTCTCCACTTTTGGAAACAACCATTGATGGTGCTGAAGATGTGATTGTAAATGTCACAGGTGGTATGGATATGGCCTTGACAGAAGCAGAAGAAGCTTCTGAAATTGTGAACCAGGCAGCCGGTCATGGCGTAAATATCTGGTTGGGAACCTCCATCGATCCAAATATGGAAGGTGAAATCCGTGTAACTGTTGTGGCAACAGGTGTTCGTGAAGATAAGGTTGAAAAAGTTGCCAACATGGGCAACCGTCAGGCACGTCCAGAAGCAGCGCCAAGCCAACCGATTCCAGGTCAATTTGATCGCAATTATGACATGGCTGAGCCAGTTGAGATGCCAACGGTTACTCGTCCTCGTCATAACGATGGAACAACCATTTCACCATTTGGAAACTGGGATCTCCGTCGGGATCAAATCACCCGTCAACCGGAAGCTCCAGCGGGATCAAGCGTGGAACGTTATCAAGATCATTCTGACTCAGAGGATGACGAGCTAGAAACACCACCATTTTTCCGGAACCGTTAACATGACCTTTCACGATCAAGCCCAGCTTGTAAAAAAAGAGGTGGCTCAGGCGCTTGCGCAGGGGTCGCAAGCAGCCGAAAAGTGTGATATTATAGCTGTTACAAAATATGTTGATGCTAGAACTACACGAAAGCTTGTTGAGGAAACGGGTTTTCACCATTTAGGTGAAAACCGCGTACCTCAATTTCTTGCTAAAAAGGAGGAGTTGGAAGATCTACCGATTCGCTGGCATTTTATTGGCAGTCTGCAAAGGCGAAAAGTCAAAGATGTCATTAATCAGATTGATTATTTCCATGCTTTGGATTCCATCTCTTTAGCAAGAGAAATTCAAAAGCGAGCGGATCAGCCAATTGCTTGCTTTTTACAGGTTAACCTTTCTCGTGAAGAAAGCAAACACGGTTTTTTCCTAGAAGATGTTGATCAGGCTTTAGAAGAAATAGCTGATTTAGACAAGATTCGCTTGATTGGTTTGATGACCATGGCGCCCGCAGATGCAAGCCCATCGGAAATTGAAGACCTCTTTAGTCGAACCCGTGTCTTACAAGAAGCATTAGCAGAAAGAAATATCCCTGACATGCCCTTTACTGAATTGAGTATGGGAATGTCCTCAGACTATCAGTTAGCGGTAGAACAGGGAGCCACTTTCGTTCGAATTGGCAGCCTTCTTTTTGAATAAGCAACAAAAGGAATATTATGGACAGAGTAATCGATTTTTTTAGAAATATTGGTGTCTATTTAAAGGGACTGTTTGTCGAAGATGAAGGTGGATTCCAAGAGGAAAACCTAGAGGTTATCCCGGAAGTGGGTCCGAAAGACAATCCTAGTCCAATAGCCCAGGCACAAGTGGAAGACAAGGCAGAGCGTAGTACCCTTACAAACCTATCCAGTCTACCTCAATCCAAGGCTTCTGAAGGTACCCTTTCTCTCCCTCAGAAGTCCCCTGTCAACCGAAATACAGAAGAAAGAGAAACAAAAACAATGAATACAAGTAGACCACAAAACATCACAGATTTACATGCAAGACAAGAGGAATTGGCTCGTCAGAATAGCCAAGGAGCTCCAGCAGAGAAGCACGTTATTTACGTTCGTTATCCCCGTCGTTATGAAGAAACAGCAACATTTTTGGACCTCTTGCTGCAAAATGAGAGTGTCTTGATTGATTTCCAATATATGACAGAGGTACAGGCCCGTCGTTGCTTGGACTATTTGGATGGTGCGCGTTATGTCTTATCTGGTGATTTGCGGAAAGTTGCCAATGGCATCTATCTCTTGACTCCTTCCAATGTTGTTATCAATATTGAAGATCTTCAGCTGGCTGAAGGAACCAACAATCAAGCGATCGAATTTGATTTCGATATGAAACGACGCTAATGAATATTTTATATTACCTCTACCGAACCCTCTATCTATTTCTTAATGTCTTGGATTTGACCTTGGTAGCCTATATTATTCTCTCTTGGTTTCCCGGTGCTCTACGGACACCGCTCGGTTACTGGTTAATTCGAATTGTGAATCCCTTGGTGCGGCCTTTTCGAAACCTACCTCTCCAATTTTTAGGATTGGATTGGACCGTTTTTGTCGTTTTAATCTTATTAAATCTGATTCGTGACAGTCTGCTTCCGTTTCTTTTCTTATCATGGTAAAAGAATTAAAAAATCTAGCCCAACATGTGACAAAAGAGGATCAGCTCTTTTTAGAAAAGGCTTGGGAGTGGATCCAACGGGTTGAAGACCAGTATGTTCCGGTCTTAAGCGATTTTTTAAATCCCCACCAGGTGAGTCTGGTTAAAAATTTAGCCAGTCATCGGGAGCTCAAGCTGTTTGATTCGGCAGATGCCTGGCCTAGTGAGCAGTCGCGTCTCTTGCTGGCTCCTGCTTACTATGAGCTAGATCCAACTGATTTTGAGTTGGAGTTGCTAACCATTCGTTTTCAGAGTCAGTTTGGGAAATTGACCCATCCCCAAGTTTTGGGGAGTTTGCTGCATCAGACAGGTCTGGATCGGCGGGTTTTTGGGGATATTTTAATTGGTGGGAATCAGGTTCAAGTCTTTGTCGAACGGCCCTATGTTTCGCTGATTACCCAAGAGGTTCGCAAAATTGGTCGTTTGGGTGTCACTATTTCTATCAGCGCGATGGAGGAACTGCTCCAATTGGAGGAAGAGGTTCAGACAAAAACGATTTTTTTAGACAGCCTTCGCCTGGATCGTCTGGTGGCTTCTGCTTTTCAATTGGGCCGAAGTAAGGCGGCTCAATTGGTTAAGGCCAATAAAATAAAGGTGAATTATCAGGAGCGAAAGGAAGTTTCTTATCCCATCAAGGCAGGAGATATGCTGAGTATTCGAGGTAAGGGAAGAATTTATGTTGGAGAATCCATAGGTCTTTCAAAATCTGGTAGAATAAAAGTGGAATTAAAGATACTTGCACGTAAATAAGGAGAAAATATGGCACTTACAGCATTAGATATTCGCAATAAATCGTTTTCTACAAAGTTTCGTGGTTATGATGTCGATGAAGTGGATGATTTTTTGGATGTTTTAATTCGGGAATTTGAAGATTTAACACGTCAGTTAGCTGCTAAAGACGAGCAGATTCGGAATTTGGAAGAACGTTTGCTTTACTTTGATGAAATGAAAGATTCCTTGAGCCAGTCCGTTCTGATTGCTCAAGATGCAGCAGAAAAGGTGAAACAAACGGCTTCTGATGAGTCTAGCAATATTATCCGTCAGGCTGAGCAAGATTCACAACGTCTCTTGGATGATGCTAAATTCAAGGCCAATGAAATTTTACGCCAGGCTACGGATAATGCTAAGAAGGTGGCGGTTGAGACGGAAGAGTTGAAAAACAAGACCCGTATTTTCCACCAACAAATCCGTTCGGCAGTGGAAAGTCAGTTGAGTGTGATTACATCTCCAGAGTGGGAAAATATTTTGAAACCAACTGCTTCTTATGTCCAAACCAGTGATGAAGCCTTTCGGGAAGTGGTTGTATCAGCCCTTGGGGAAGACCAGGCGGTGGCCCATGACGAGCCAATTGATATGACCCGTCAATTTTCACCGGTAGAAGTAGCTGAATTGCAAAATCGCATTGCCTCTGCTAACCAAATGGCAGAAACACAATCCTACCAAGGATTGGCTGCAGATGTGAATGCTGCCCTAGATGCAGTGGATGCAGCAGAAAAAGAAAGAGTCGATCTTTTATAATTTTTTAAAAATTCCATGAAAACACGGTTGTTTGAATACATTACCAGCGAGTAGGAGATGGTGTGAGTCCTACAGTCCCTGTTCTTTCAATTATCCTTTCATGTTTTCTGTACTGAACCAATGCAGTAGGTATGGACGGGTCGTTCCGTTATCAACCAAGAGGGTAAATTGGGAACTGTGAGCCCAATTTACTGAAGTAAGGTGGTACCACGCTTTGTCGTCCTTAGGGAAGAGACAAAGTGTGTTTTTTTTATAGAAAGGGAATCAAATGAAATTAAAAGAAACCTTGAATTTAGGAAAAACTGGCTTCCCCATGCGTGCTGGCTTGCCCACAAAAGAACCACTCTGGCAAGAAGAGTGGGACAAGGCAGACTTGTACCAGCAACGCTTGAAACTCAATGAAGGCAAACCGACCTTTATTTTGCATGATGGCCCTCCTTATGCCAATGGAAATATCCATGCAGGTCATGCCCTTAACAAGATCTCTAAAGATATTATCGTCCGTTCTAAATCCATGACTGGCTTTTATGCTCCTTTTGTTCCGGGTTGGGATACTCACGGACTACCAATCGAACAGGTTTTAGCTAAGCAAGGGGTAAAACGCAAAGAAATGGACTTGGTGGACTACCTGGAGCTTTGTCGAGAGTATGCCTTGGGTCAGGTTGAAAAACAAAAGGCTGACTTTAAACGCCTGGGTGTAGCAGCGGACTGGGACAATCCTTACGTCACCTTAACGCCAGATTATGAGGCTGCCCAAGTTCGCGTCTTCGGAAAAATGGCTGAGAAGGGTTATATCTACCGTGGGGCTAAGCCTGTTTACTGGTCTTGGTCATCGGAATCTGCGCTTGCGGAAGCGGAGATCGAATACCATGACGTGACTTCAAACTCACTTTACTATGCCAATAAGGTTAAGGATGGGAAGGGTGTTCTAGATACCAACACCTATATCGTTGTCTGGACCACAACACCATTTACCATCACAGCTTCTCGCGGTTTGACTGTTGGTGCAGATATTTCTTATGTGCGGGTGCAAGCAGCTGGCGATGATCGTCATTTTGTGGTTGCAGAAGAATTGTTGGACCGTTTAGCTGAGAAATTTGTCTGGGAAGATGTTCAAGTGGTCGCTCGTTACACAGGTAAAGAGCTGGAGCACATTGTGACAGAGCATCCATGGGATACTGAGGTTGATGAACTGGTAATCCTAGGAGATCACGTTACGACGGATTCTGGTACCGGGATTGTCCATACAGCCCCTGGATTTGGTGAGGATGACTACTATGTCGGAGTTGCCAACGGGTTAGAAGTAGCTGTGACCGTCGATGAACGTGGAATGATGATGGACAATGCCGGAGCTGATTTTGCAGGTCAATTCTATGGCAAGGTCTTGCCAACAGTTGTTGAAAAGTTGGGCAACCTCTTGTTGGCCCAGGAAGAAATCACCCACTCCTACCCATTTGACTGGCGGACTAAGAAACCAATCATTTGGCGAGCTGTTCCACAGTGGTTTGCTTCTGTTTCTGATTTCCGTCAAGAAATCTTGGATCAGATTGACCAAGTTCAATTCCACATGGACTGGGGACGCACACGTCTCTACAACATGATTCGCGATCGTGGCGATTGGGTCATCTCGCGCCAACGGGCCTGGGGTGTTCCGCTTCCAATTTTCTATGCAGAAGATGGAACAGCAATCATGGAGACCGAAACGGTTGAACATGTGGCGCAATTGTTCGAGGAGCACGGGGCCTCTGTTTGGTGGGCTCGTGAAGCCAAAGATCTCTTGCCAGAAGGCTATAGCCACCCAGGATCGCCAAATGGCGTCTTCACTAAGGAAACCGACATCATGGACGTTTGGTTTGATTCCGGTAGCTCTTGGAATGGTGTCCTTAGAAACCGAGACAATCTGCAATACCCAGCAGATCTTTACCTCGAAGGTTCGGACCAATACCGCGGTTGGTTTAACTCTTCCTTGATCACCTCCGTTGCCAATCATGGCGTCGCTCCTTATAAACAGCTCCTTTCTCAAGGTTTTGTTTTGGATGGTAAGGGTGAAAAAATGTCCAAGTCGCTAGGAAACACCATCTTGCCTAGTGATGTCGAAAAACAGTTTGGTGCTGAAATCCTACGTCTTTGGGTAAGTAGCGTTGACACCAGCAATGACGTGCGGATCTCCATGGATATCTTGAGTCAGGTATCAGAGACCTACCGGAAGATTCGGAACACCCTCCGCTTCTTGTTGGCCAATACTACTGACTTCAATCCAGCAGCAGACAGTGTTGCTTTTGAAGATTTACGTTCCGTTGACCAATACATGATGGTCCGCTTCAATCAAGTAGTCGCAGCTATCCGGAAGGACTACGATGGATTTAACTTCCTCAACATCTATAAAACGGTTGTGAACTTTGTGACCGTTGACTTGTCAGCCTTCTACCTGGACTTTGCCAAGGATGTTGTCTACATCGAAGGTGCTAAATCCAAAGAGCGCCGTCAAATGCAGACAGTCTTCTACGACATCTTGGTCAAACTCACCAAACTTTTGACCCCAATCCTGCCACACACAGCCGAAGAAATCTGGTCCTACCTGGAATTTGAAGAAGCTGACTTTGTACAGCTAACAGACTTCCCAGAAGTTGAAAGCTTTGCCAATGGCGAGCAACTGCTGAAAGAATGGAAAACCTTCTTCAGCTTCCGCTCCCACGCTCAAAAAGCCTTGGAAGAAGCACGTGCTGGCAAAGTCATCGGAAAATCCCTAGAAGCTGAATTGCTCGTCTATGCAAGCCCAGAACTCCAAGCAGAACTGGAAGCCCTCGAGACAAACTTGGCACAACTTCTCATCGTGTCCAAGCTGACCCTAACATCTGAGCCAGCCCCAGCAGAAGCTCTCAGCTTTGAAGACCTAGCCTTTGTTGTCAAACCAGCAGAAGGACAAGTCTGCCAACGCTGCCGCCGCGTTGACCCAAGTGTGGGCACCAACAGCAATCCAAACCTAGACATGGTTTGTGACCACTGTGCGTCCATCCTGGAAACCAACTTCCCAGAAGCTGTCGCAGAAGGCTTTGAAAGCCCACAAAAATAAGATTAGTCTCCTTTAATGAGATCGATACTCGCGGAAGACAAAAAATGACTAAGAAAATCGATTTTGAAATCCGCTGACTATCATTAAAAACCTCCCCTTAGCGTGGACAGTGATACTTTTCACTCGAAAGGCTGAGGGGAGGTTTGCTTTGTCTGGAGGAATTGGGAATAGAAAAAATCTCTAGCGCAGGGCTAGAGATTTTTCAGATTATAGACAAAGTCCCTAGAATACCTCATTCTAGGGACTTTTTAGTACGACGGGCATGTCGTATATCTGAGGTGCAAGTCCTCTGTGGGCACCTGCTACCGGTGAACCCAATAGCGACTCCCAAGCCTGACTATCGTGAGGTAGCGGGGAGAGGAAGGGATAGCGAAATCGTGGCTCTACGAACAGAAATGTGATATGAAGGCGTATGTAGTGGATGAGGAGGCTGAAAACTCTAAAGTCCCAAAAGGTAGTCGTAACCTATATGCGTAGATCACGAGAGTAAACGAGGAAAGATATACGACTTATCCCGTGAGGTCTCATGAGCGTCGTAGACGTAGTAACAACGAATCATGAGAAGTCAGCCGAACCCATAGTAGTGAGTAAGTTTCTGTAATGGAAATGGAGCGAAGGGGCGAACAATTAACCGAAGTAATCCTACTTCACTTGTGTCTGTAAAAGAACGGTCTGATAGAACTGGAGACGGTCACGTATTGACTAGGAGAAGGTTCACGAATCTAAGATGTCCCTCAGACACCGAAACAAGAAAGGAATACGCACATGTCAGAATTGCTAGATAAGATATTATCTCGGAACAATATGCTTGAAGCCTATCATCAGGTAAAAAGAAACAAGGGTTCTGCTGGTATCGACGGAGTTACCATTGAGGAAATGGATAATTTCCTACGGCAACATTGGCGAGAAACCAAGGAACTTATAAAGCAGAGGAAGTACAAACCTCAACCAGTTTTACGAGTTGAAATTCCTAAGCCAAATGGTGGCGTCCGAAATCTTGGAATCCCTACAGTCATGGACAGAATGGTACAACAAGCGATTGTTCAAACCATCAGTCCAATCTGTGAAAGACACTTCTCAGAGTATAGTTATGGATTTCGTCCCAATCGCTCTTGTGAGACAGCTATTATTCA
>NZ_JACBXX010000177.1 GCF_013415245.1 Streptococcus danieliae
AAATGCCATACTCTATTATACCATACACAACCATATACAACAAGAAAAATAGTTGGATTTTACAAAAAAACTCAGCTCTATCAAGGGTTTGAGCTAAGTTTTCATAAATCTAGGTGATAAAGTCGGGTGTCGTAGGTTCGAGTCCTACTGGCGGAGTTCTTGCCCCTTAGGGGCTTTTTTCTTGCTTTTAAGCAAAAACCCTTGGGTTTTCCTTGATTTCAAGTTATAATGGATTGAATTTGAAATTCAAATGTTAGTTTAAAGGAGAATGAAATCTTATGGCAAAAGATATTCGTGTTCTATTGTATTACAAGTATGTTCCAATCGAAAATGCGGAACAGTTTACCAAAGACCACTTGGCTTTTTGTAAATCGATTGGTCTAAAAGGTCGGATTTTGGTAGCAGATGAGGGGATCAACGGGACCGTTTCTGGTGACTTTGAAACAACTCAGAAGTATATGGACTATGTTCACTCGCTACCAGGAATGGAAGATCTTTGGTTTAAAATTGACTTAGAAGAAGAGCAAGCCTTCAAAAAAATGTTTGTTCGTTATAAAAAAGAGATTGTCCATCTTGGTCTAGAAGACAATGACTTCGATGCGGATATCAACCCGCTTGAAACGACCGGGGCTTATTTATCACCAAAAGAATTTAAAGAAGCGCTTTTGGATGGGGATACGGTTGTCTTGGATACGCGTAATGACTATGAATATGATTTGGGTCATTTCCGAGGTGCGATTCGTCCAGATATCCGTAATTTCCGTGAGTTACCACAATGGGTTCGGGACCATAAAGAAGAATTTATGGACAAACGTGTGGTCGTTTACTGTACTGGTGGTGTTCGCTGTGAGAAATTCTCTGGTTGGATGGTTCGTGAGGGTTACAAAGATGTTGGTCAGCTTCACGGAGGGATCGCAACATATGGAAAAGATCCAGAAGTTCAAGGAGAGCTTTGGGATGGAAAAATGTATGTGTTCGATGAGCGGATTGCTGTCGACATCAACCATGTAAATCCAGTTGTAGTCGGAAAAGACTGGTTTGATGGAACTCCATGTGAACGTTATGTAAACTGTGGAAATCCTTTCTGTAACCGTCGTATTTTGACCTCAGTTGAGAATGAAGATAAATACCTTCGTGGATGCAGCCATGAATGTCGTGTCCATCCTCGGAATCGTTATGTTTCTGAAAATGGTTTGACAGAGGCAGAGGTTGTGGAGCGTCTAGCAGCTATTGGTGAAGCCTTAGATCCTGCCATGGCTTAAGAAAAAAAGTTCGAGTTTTTCGACTCGAACTTTTTTTCTTTCCTATTGTTTTTTAATTTTAGATGTCTTATAATATATGAGTTGAAATTTTACAAGGTGAGGAATTATGAAGAAGTATAGTAAGTGGATTGTTGGATTACTGATTGGGTTAGCTTCTCTAGCCTTTATTGCTGCTGTCTTTGTGGCAGGATCAAATTCCGACTCTAATTTATTTTCCCAAATGGTTGGTCAAATAACTGGGAAGAAACAGGAGGAGAAGAAGGATCAAGAGCCTGAAGAGGAAAAGGTAGTTCCAACTAATAAAAGCAAGGCTGCTAAGCAAAAAGCCATGGCTGAAGATGAGGATACGATGAATAGTTATGGTCTCTACTATGACTATGCGAATTTGTCATTGGAGGATACGGTCAAAGCTTATATGGATGAGTATGGGATTGATCATTCACAGGTGGCTTTTTCTTATAAAAATACCAAAAGTAATGAACGTTTCTCCTTCAATGATACTCAGCCGATGACAGCTGGCTCCACTTACAAGCTTCCGCTCAACATGTTGGTGATGGATGAAGTGGCCAAGGGAAAATTGAGCCTTGAAGATGAATTTGATATTACCAATACCCAATATGAATACCAAGGGGAGCATGACAACTATGTGGCGGCTTTTGGTGGGATGATGACCATTCCCGATATGCAGGTCTATTCGCTTGTGTATTCTGAAAATACCCCAGCCTATGCCCTAGCGGAGCGCTTGGGGGGAATGGATAAGGTTTATACTATGTATGACCGTTATGGAACTTCCAAGTCTGCTGAGATTAAAACCATCTCCTTGCAAAATAAAACCACAACGGATTACTTTATCCAGGTCTTGGAGCATCTTTGGAAGGATCAGAAAAAGTATTCTGAAATTTTACGCTTGACGGGTGAATCCTTCCCTGGTGAATACTACAAGAGTCTCTTGCCAGGTCTTAAAATTGATCAAAAACCAGGCTATGTCAATGAAGCCTTGAATGTGAATGCGGTTGTTTATGAGGAGACTCCTTATCTGGTAGCTCTTTATACCGCAGGTCTAGGTGGGACTACAACAGCTTCTACGGAAATTAGTGGTGTTGGTCTTTACCAAGTCGGACAATTGGCCTATGTCATCAATGAGTGGCACCGGGTAAATATGAATCCGTAAGGAAGTCCCTCTTTACTTTATTTATTCGAAAAGAAAAGACAGAAGTTGCAATTTCTGTCTTTTTTCTGTACGACGGGCATGTCGTATATCTGAGGTGCAAGTCCTCTGTGGGCACCTGCTACCGGTGAACCCAATAGCGACTCCCAAGCCTGACTATCGTGAGGTAGCGGGGAGAGGAAGGGATAGCGAAATCGTGGCTCTACGAACAGAAATGTGATATGAAGGCGTATGTAGTGGATGAGGAGGCTGAAAACTCTAAAGTCCCAAAAGGTAGTCGTAACCTATATGCGTAGATCACGAGAGTAAACGAGGAAAGATATACGACTTATCCCGTGAGGTCTCATGAGCGTCGTAGACGTAGTAACAACGAATCATGAGAAGTCAGCCGAACCCATAGTAGTGATGAAGTTTCTGTAATGGAAATGGAGCGAAGGGGCGAACAATTAACCGAAGTAATCCTACTTCACTTGTGTCTGTAAAAGAACGGTCTGATAGAACTGGAGACGGTCACGTATTGACTAGGAGAAGGTTCACGAATCTAAGATGTCCCTCAGACACCGAAACAAGAAAGAAATACGCACATGTCAGAATTGCTAGATAAGATATTATCTCGGAACAATATGCTTGAAGCCTATCATCAGGTAAAAAGAAACAAGGGTTCTGCTGGTATCGACGGAGTTACCATTGAGGAAATGGATAATTTCCTACGGCAACATTGGCGAGAAACCAAGGAACTTATAAAGCAGAGGAAGTACAAACCTCAACCAGTTTTACGAGTTGAAATTCCTAAGCCAAATGGTGGCGTCCGAAATCTTGGAATCCCTACAGTCATGGACAGAATGGTACAACAAGCGATTGTTCAAACCATCAGTCCAATCTGTGAAAGACACTTCTCAGAGTATAGTTATGGCTTTCGTCCCAATCGCTCTTGTGAGACAGCTATTATTCA
>NZ_JACBXX010000158.1 GCF_013415245.1 Streptococcus danieliae
GGACAAAAGTCTAGCCTCTTTGACTTTGGATAACAAAATGCCTTTGACGCAGTAGCTGATTGGCCTCTTCGTTCGCTTTTCAAGCTCGGAAGAGAGCCTAATCAGCCTTGCGGGGGTGGGACTACGAACTAAATTTTTTCAAATTTAGTTCTGTCCCACTCCCGTCATTACTTCTTCGCTGCTTCTTTTAGTTGCTTACTGGCAACATCATCACCGAACCATTTATCCGAGATTTCTTGGAATTGGCCAGTTTGATAGAGTTCCAAGAGCCCTTGATTGAGACGTTCTTGGAGGGTTTTATCACTTTTACGAATGCCCACTGCGAAGGCCTCTTCTGGGAAGCCTACGGGGAAAACATGGTAGTCTTCTAAGACACCTTTTTGGGTGAGGTAGTAGTTGGCGTAGACACGATCGATCAGAAGTCCATCGATGCGGTCATTCTCCAAGTCGATCAAAGCTTCATTGAAACTTTGGTATTGAGTTGCGCGGTTGTTTTTAACATACTGCTTGAGCAGGTCTGGGTACTCCTCAAATTTGAGATAACCGGAGGAGCCTGCTTGGGCCCCGAGGACCTTGTTTTGCATGTCCGCCGGAGTCTGAATCCCGGATGCCTTTTTGGCAACCAGGACTTGTTCATTGGCCATATAAGGCAGGCTGAAGTTGACTTTTTCTGCTCGCTCTTCGGTTTGAGTGTAGCCGTTCCAGATGAGGTCAATGGTGCCGTTATTGAGTTCGGTCTCTTTCATATCCCAATCAATCGGTTGCCAGTTAACCTTGAGCCCTTGTTTTTCAAAAATTCGGTTTGCCAGGTCAATGTCAAAACCAACATTGCTTCCATTTTTCTCTTGGAAACCCATCGGGACGAAAGTGTTGTCAAAACCGATAGTCAGAGCTCCGCGTTTTTGGTAGCTATCCCAGGCATCTGTCTTGGGATCGGTAACCTGGCTACTGCAGGCTGTTAGAACCAGCAGGGAGAGGAAGGTCAAAAATCCTATGATACGTTTCATCTGCAGTCCTCCTACTGGGGAATCACTTCGAGGATTTCATCAGCGATATTCTGGGCAAATTGCATATCGTGGGTCACAACAATCTGGGTCATCCCCATCTCCCGGTTTTGAATCAGCAGTTTTTCAACTTCCAAACGCAAGCCTGGGTCCAGGGCACTGGTCGGCTCATCATAGCCGATGATTTCAGGTTCAATCATCATGGCACGCGCCAAGGCCACCCGCTGTTTCTGCCCACCTGAAAGAGCATGAGGATAGTGATCAACCAGCCCCGCCAAGCCTAAACGTTCCAGGAGTTGACGCGCTTTTTGCTGGGCCTGATCTGGCTCCATATTCATGGTCTTCACAGGTGACAGGATTAAATTATCCAAGACGGTCATGTGAGGAAAGAGTTGAAAATCCTGGAACACAAAGCCCAAGAGATTCATGCTGGCCAACTCACTGGCTGGGATTTCCTGACCATTGTAGAGTACTTGTCCACTGTCAATCGTTTCTAGCCCCGCCAGCATCCGTAGCAGGGTGGTTTTTCCACCACCGGATTGACCCACGATGGCTAGGATTTTCTTCTCAGGCACATTTAAGTTAAAGTTTTTGAGGATTTGCCGTTCCCCGAAACGTTTATTAATATTTTTTAATTCTAACATGCAGTCTCCTTAGCGATCATAGGCATATTTTTGTTCAACTTTTCGAGAAACTAAGGTCACCACCCCAATCATAATGAGGTAAATGGCTCCAGCAACAAACATCGGAGCCAAACTCGCATCGCGATTGGCTGCAGTCCGGCTGACCAGGATCAAATCCGTAACCCCCAGTGCATAGACCAAGGAAGTGTCCTTAACCAAGGCCATAATCTCATTGAAAACACTTGGCAACACAATCTTGGTCACTTGCGGCAGGATGATATACTGGATGGTCTGCACAGGGCTAAATTTCAAGACCTTGGCCGCCTCATACTGACCTCGCGGAATCGAATCAATCCCACCCCGGAAAATCTCTGCGAAATAAGCTGCATAGTTCAGAGTGAAGGCGATAATCGCTGCTGGCATCCGGTCAATCCGAATCCCAATACTTGGCAAAATGTAATAAACAAAAATCAGTTGCAGCAGCAAGGGGGTCCCCCGCATAATCCAGATATAAATGGATAACAACCAACGCAGAGGTTTGGATTCCACCTGCATGATAAACGCCACTAAGACCCCCAAAGGAATCGACAAAATTAAGACAATACTAAAAACTTGCAGGGTGACACTAGCCCCCTGCAACAAACTAGGTAAAATTTCTAAAACGTAAGCCATTTATTACTCCACATCTATAAAACCAAAACGCCCCAGTGGGGTCAAACGAAAGGTAATGACACCCTTAATCTGATCCTTTTGAACCAAGCCAAACTGACGACTATCCTCATGATTCAACCGGTTATCATTCAAAATCAGGAATTCCTCCTGTCCAATGACATCTTGTTTGGACTGGGTCAACGACTCAATGGTAAAATCCTCTGTAAACAGATTACCTGTATTACTCGTTTTTCCTTGATAGGTATTTTTCATACTCCGGATATAGGGTTCATCCTTAACCTCATGGTTAATATACAAAACATCATCCATATAGACAGCCCTCTCGCCACCTTGGGCAATCACCCGTCCAACATACTCTTTTTGATCGACTTCGTATAAGACAATACTTTCATTGGGAATTTCATTCTGATGAAAGGCCAATACATAATCAGCTGCTTCCAAATCCTTCTGAACATCCTTTTCCGTCACATGATGAGGGGTAAACCAAAATAAACGAAGGAGCACAAAAATTACCACCAGGATACAGGTGATAAACACATTCCGGAACAAATCTCTTCTGACCATGTCTTCTCCTTTACACTTTCGCCTATTATATCACGAAAGAAGATAGAAAAAAAGAAGGTCTTTTCAGAAACCTCCTCCCGACTCCCGACTTTATCACCTAGATTTATGAAAACTTAGCTCAAACCCTTGATAGAGCTGAGTTTTTTTGTAAAATCCAACTATTTTTCTTGTTGTATATGGTTGTGTATGGTATAATAGAGTATGGCATTTATCAAAACAACTACCAATAAAGAAGGCCGTACTCACGTTTATCTTGTAGAAGGATATCGTAAGGACGGTAAAGTAAAGCAACGTATTTTAAAAAAATTTGGTCTACTGGACGAGTTAGAGTTGGAAGAACCTGGGATCTTAGAGCGTTTAAAACGGGAAGCTAAGGAAGGTCTACTGACCGATCCAAAAGTATTAAAAATCTCCTATGATCTTCTGGCTCCTATGCATGAACCAGATAAGTCTTATGGATGGATGATTTTAGACAATCTATTCGAGGAGTTAAACCTTACTGA
>NZ_JACBXX010000144.1 GCF_013415245.1 Streptococcus danieliae
CTTTAAAACACTTGAGGACGTGATTGATAAACTACAAGAAGTGATTCAAAGTTTGCATTGGTCTGACCTTAAATCTATTGTCCATAGAGAATGGATTTTTTCAGATTTTGAATTTGAATGAGTATTAATTTGTCATTGATATGAGCCAGATGGTTGTTGACGGTACGGCGGCTGATGGCCAAGCTACTGGCGATTTTTTCTTGAGTATAGTTACTGCGGAGCAGATAAAGTATTTCGATTTCGCGAGGACTTAGAGCAGATGAATAGGGATTTGTTGGATAGGGGAAGGTTGCTTGTCCTTTTAAGACCTTTTGAAAGCCCTGGTTTATCTCTTCCATACTCAGGTCTTGATGGAGGTAGCCAGTGGCTTTTGCTTCCAGACTTTTTTGGAGGTAGTGTTCGCGATAGTGGGTTGAAAACAATAGGATAGGCTGGTCTGGAAAGGCTGCCTTGATTTTCTGGCAGGCTGAGAAGGCCTTGCGCTCAGGTCTGGTGATTTCCAAGATGACTAGCGCTGGTTGGTTCTGGGAGATTTGCTCTAAAAAGTCGTCTTCCCAGTCGTTTAAGTAGACTGTAAATTCTAAATTGTTATAGATCTTAGTCAGGGCCTGGGCTAGGAATTCACGGCGTCCGATGAAAAGTACGGTCATGTTCTTCCTCCTTTCCATGGTTAAAAAAGTTTGCTTCATTATAGCAAAAAACTTGTTTGAAATAGTTGCTTTTTTTGAAAATTTTTAGGAGATTGCACAAATAACTCATGCGAATCAAGGCGAGATTTGCTAGACTGTCAGTACTAACGTTAGTAAGATTCAAGAAAGAGGTAAGGGGTATGAATATGAGATTACTGTTTAAGCATCCCAGAAAATCAGTAGGCGATCGTTTCTAACTAGTTGTTTGATAGTAAATAGCTAGACGATTTTTGATCGGATAGCAGAGCTCGAATAGAAGGTGGTGACGCTTGATGAGTCTGAAGTCGATGAAACTGACGCCTAATTTTTACCGCTTAATTTTTAGTGGGGCTAATCGGAATGTAGCGGATTCCTTTTATATGATTGCCTTGTCCCTTGGTTTGGTACAAGTTTACCAGATTGATGCGGGTTCTTTGTCCCTCTTTACCTTGATTGGGATGTTGCCGCGTTTGTTTGCGGCAGCCTATGGTCCTTATCTTCACCGCTTAAAGCGAAATAAGTTGGCTATACTGAGTTTGCAGGGGATCCAGATTGGTTTGATGTTGTTGATTCTCTTGTGTTTGATGCAGACCTGGTCCCTTCTTTGGATGGTCCTATTGAATTTTGTGTTCTCCTTGGTTACGGTTTGTTTGAACAATCTGCAAATGAAGGTGATTCCGGCGATTTTAGACAATCGTGAGGATTTGTTGGAAAAATCGGTTAATGTTCAATATTTGACTGGAAATGTTCTGGATATTTCCAGTAACTTTGTAGCTTCTCTCCTGTTAGGTTTTATGTCCTATTTGACCTTGATGGAATGGAGTTTGCCTTTCTTTATTGGTGCTCTGTATTTCTTGATGCGGTTGCAGATTCCGGATACAGCGGGAGTGACTGTGGAGGAGGAAGAGTCGGTGGATCGGCTTGCTTCTTTTAAAACCCTAGTTGCTTCACGAGATGCTTTTTATATTATTCTGACGGAGGGGATCCTCAGTGGGGGAGTAGATTTGTTGCTGACGCTGGCGCCTATTTATTTAGTGCAGCAGGGTTATTCGGTCGCTTATTTGGGCTTGATCTTAGCCTGCCAGCGGGGAGCAGATCTTTTAGGGGCAATCCTAGCTCCCTATGTTCAGATGGATCCTCGGCTTTTTTTCCCCTTGGATTACATGCTCTCGGGTGCTCTGTTACTGCTGGTCTTTGTGGTAGAGCAACCTTGGATTCAGTTGGGCGCCTTTTTCCTGGCCTTTCTGATTATTGGTATTTCCGGGAATATGTTTAACAAACTGATCTATGCAACTTATGATCACAAGGAGTTGGCACTGGTTAATGCAGCTATTGTCAGTCTCTATACATTTTTTGCGGTTATTAGTTTGCTTGTCCCAAGTTTCTACGGGAATATTACCGTTTTGGGGCTGATCATTAATGGGGCGACGATTGTTGTTGGCTTTTTCCTTTTTTCAACCATAAGAAAGAGCTTGGGACAAAAAGTCCCGTAAAGTATAAAAAGGAGAGATTCATTCGTTGAAATGAGTCTCTCCTTTTCTTTTGGCTCTTTGTCAACTGTAGTGGGTAGAATTTTACAATCTATAAATAGTGAGTACAATATAGCCTAAAAATGGCTTCCTTTCAATTCATATGGGATGCATTCCCTGTGGTGGGGGACGGCAGCGACCTCTGACGAGTTCCATGCCTTATTCGGGAACCGAAGTTTCCCGAATCCCCCCGATTCCAAGCTCGGTGGCTTGGAATCTTTTCAGTACGACGGGCATGTCGTATATCTGAGGTGCAAGTCCTCTGTGGGCACCTGCTACCGGTGAACCCAATAGCGACTCCCAAGCCTGACTATCGTGAGGTAGCGGGGAGAGGAAGGGATAGCGAAATCGTGGCTCTACGAACAGAAATGTGATATGAAGGCGTATGTAGTGGATGAGGAGGCTGAAAACTCTAAAGTCCCAAAAGGTAGTCGTAACCTATATGCGTAGATCACGAGAGTAAACGAGGAAAGATATACGACTTATCCCGTGAGGTCTCATGAGCGTCGTAGACGTAGTAACAACGAATCATGAGAAGTCAGCCGAACCCATAGTAGTGATGAAGTTTCTGTAATGGAAATGGAGCGAAGGGGCGAACAATTAACCGAAGTAATCCTACTTCACTTGTGTCTGTAAAAGAACGGTCTGATAGAACTGGAGACGGTCACGTATTGACTAGGAGAAGGTTCACGAATCTAAGATGTCCCTCAGACACCGAAACAAGAAAGGAATACGCACATGTCAGAATTGCTAGATAAGATATTATCTCGGAACAATATGCTTGAAGCCTATCATCAGGTAAAAAGAAACAAGGGTTCTGCTGGTATCGACGGAGTTACCATTGAGGAAATGGATAATTTCCTACGGCAACATTGGCGAGAAACCAAGGAACTTATAAAGCAGAGGAAGTACAAACCTCAACCAGTTTTACGAGTTGAAATTCCTAAGCCAAATGGTGGCGTCCGAAATCTTGGAATCCCTACAGTCATGGACAGAATGGTACAACAAGCGATTGTTCAAACCATCAGTCCAATCTGTGAAAGACACTTCTCAGAGTATAGTTATGGCTTTCGTCCCAATCGCTCTTGTGAGACAGCTATTATTCA
>NZ_JACBXX010000178.1 GCF_013415245.1 Streptococcus danieliae
CTCACTTGTTGTAAGACTTGCCCTCGCTTGATTTCGTTATTGATTGTTTGAGGAGCTCTTCCAAGTAGGCGAGCAATTTCTCGATTGGATTTTCCTTCTTTGTTCCATCGTTCAATGTAGCGACGATCATTAATTGTCAAATGTTTTCCTTTTGTTGTATAATTGTTTTGCATCTCTGTGCCCTTCCTTTTGTTTGTGGTGAACAACAAGTATAGCACGGAGGTGTTTTCTTATACCTTACAAAAGGATTTCATTTGACAACAGGGACTTTTGAAGCTGTTTTGAGGGCTAAACCAAGGCTATCATTAGCCTTGGCCAATTAGCCTAACAGCTCCAAACCTATTATCAAATGAAATCAGACAACTCATCAGAATGAGTTGTAGTACTTATCTAGCAGATAGGATGGGTGGCTAACTTCATTTTAAAATTTTTGAAAACGTTATTTTTAGAATAATTCTTAAAATTGTGAGCAGATTGTTTTCATTGTGCTCGAAACTGTGATATAATGACTTTGTAATACTAGTTAAGCGTTTCCATTAATTAGTTTATGATTACTATTTCAAAGGAGATTTGTCACTATGACTAAAATCACTGCTTCTGCTGCTATGCTCAATGTTTTGAAAACATGGGGCGTTGATACAATTTATGGTATTCCTTCTGGTACTTTGAGTTCCTTGATGGACGCACTTGCAGAAGACAAAGATATCAACTTCTTGCAAGTTCGCCACGAAGAAACTGGTGCTCTTGCAGCTCTTATGCAAGCTAAATTCGGTGGATCTATCGGGGTCTGTGTCGGTTCAGGTGGACCTGGTGCAACTCACTTGATCAACGGTATCTACGATGCAGCTATGGATGCTACTCCAATGTTGGCAATCCTTGGTTCTCGTCCTGTTACTGAATTGAACATGGATGCTTTCCAAGAATTGAACCAAAACCCAATGTACAATGGTGTAGCTGTCTACAACAAACGTGTAGCTTACGCTGCTCAATTGCCAAAAGTTATCGACGAAGCTTGCCGTGCTGCAATCGCTAAAAAAGGTCCTGCAGTTGTTGAGATCCCAGTTAACTTTGGTTTCGAAGAAATCGATGCAGATTCTTACTACGGATCTGGAACTTACGACCGTACATTTGTAGCTCCAGCTTTGAACCAAGTTGAAGTTGATAAAGCGGTTGAAATCCTTAACAACGCAAAACGTCCAGTTATCTACGCTGGTTTCGGTGGTGTTGGTGCAGGTGATGTGATCACTGAACTTTCTCGCAAAATCAAAGCTCCTATCATTACAACTGGTAAGAACTTTGAAGCCTTTGAGTGGGATTACGAAGGTTTGACTGGTTCTGCTTACCGTGTTGGTTGGAAATCTGCCAACGAAGTTATCTTCGAAGCAGATACAGTTCTCTTCCTTGGAAGCAACTTCCCATTCTCAGAAGTTTACAATACTTTCAAAAACATCGAAAAATTCATCCAAGTGGATATCGATCCATACAAACTTGGTAAACGTCATGCGCTTGATGCTTCAATCCTTGGTGATGTTAAAGAAGCTGCACAAGCTATCCTTGATAAAGTAAACCCAGTTGAATCTACACCATGGTGGAGAGCTGTTGTCAAGAACAACCAAAACTGGCGTGATTACATGAACAAGCTTGAAGGTAAAACTGAAGGCGAATTGCAATTGTACCAAGTTTACAACGCAATCAACAAACATGCTGATGAGAACGCAATCTACTCAATCGACGTAGGTAACTCAACTCAAACTTCTACTCGTCACCTTCACATGACTCCTAAGAACATGTGGCGTACTTCTCCACTCTTTGCGACAATGGGTATCGCTCTTCCTGGTGGTATTGCTGCTAAGAAAGACAATCCAGATCGCCAAGTATGGAACATCATGGGTGACGGGGCATTCGGTATGTGCTACCCAGACGTTATCACAAACGTTCAATATGACCTACCAGTTATCAACGTTGTCTTCTCAAACGCTGAGTATGCCTTCATCAAAAACAAATACGAAGATACAAACAAACACTTGTTTGGTGTAGACTTCACTAACCCAGATTACAAGATGATCGCTGAAGCTCAAGGCGCTGTTGGATTCACAGTAGATCGTATCGAAGATATGGATGCTGTTATGGCAGAAGCTGTGAAATTGAACAAAGAAGGTAAGACTGTTGTGATCGATGCACGCATCACTCAACATCGTCCAATCCCAGTAGAAGCTCCAGAACTTCGTTTGGATCCAAAAGCTTACTCTGCTGAAGAAATTGCAGCTTACAAAGAGAAATACGAAGCTGAAGAATTGGTACCATTCCGTCTCTTCCTTGAAGAAGAAGGTTTGGAATCACGTAACTACAAATAAGCCTTGTGCTTAAAAGGTTGAGGGGTTCCCTCTCAACCTTTTTTCTGTACGACGGGCATGTCGTATATCTGAGGTGCAAGTCCTCTGTGGGCACCTGCTACCGGTGAACCCAATAGCGACTCCCAAGCCTGACTATCGTGAGGTAGCGGGGAGAGGAAGGGATAGCGAAATCGTGGCTCTACGAACAGAAATGTGATATGAAGGCGTATGTAGTGGATGAGGAGGCTGAAAACTCTAAAGTCCCAAAAGGTAGTCGTAACCTATATGCGTAGATCACGAGAGTAAACGAGGAAAGATATACGACTTATCCCGTGAGGTCTCATGAGCGTCGTAGACGTAGTAACAACGAATCATGAGAAGTCAGCCGAACCCATAGTAGTGATGAAGTTTCTGTAATGGAAATGGAGCGAAGGGGCGAACAATTAACCGAAGTAATCCTACTTCACTTGTGTCTGTAAAAGAACGGTCTGATAGAACTGGAGACGGTCACGTATTGACTAGGAGAAGGTTCACGAATCTAAGATGTCCCTCAGACACCGAAACAAGAAAGGAATACGCACATGTCAGAATTGCTAGATAAGATATTATCTCGGAACAATATGCTTGAAGCCTATCATCAGGTAAAAAGAAACAAGGGTTCTGCTGGTATCGACGGAGTTACCATTGAGGAAATGGATAATTTCCTACGGCAACATTGGCGAGAAACCAAGGAACTTATAAAGCAGAGGAAGTACAAACCTCAACCAGTTTTACGAGTTGAAATTCCTAAGCCAAATGGTGGCGTCCGAAATCTTGGAATCCCTACAGTCATGGACAGAATGGTACAACAAGCGATTGTTCAAACCATCAGTCCAATCTGTGAAAGACACTTCTCAGAGTATAGTTATGGCTTTCGTCCCAATCGCTCTTGTGAGACAGCTATTATTCA
>NZ_JACBXX010000110.1 GCF_013415245.1 Streptococcus danieliae
TGGAAATCTCCGAAAGGCTGGAAATGCCGTCCCCATCAAGATAGTGTACAGAGTTTTAAGCGCAAGCTGAAGCGACTAACGACGAGGAAGTGGAGCATTGACCTAACGACACGGATTGAACGATTAAATTGGGTTATCCGCGGTTGGGTAAATTACTTCTCACTTGGTAATATGAAGACGATACTGACGCAAATAGATGAGCGTTTACGAACTCGTATCCGAGTCATTATCTGGAAGCAATGGAAGAAAAAATCGAGACGACTATGGGGACTTCTGAAACTAGGTGTTCCGAAATGGATAGCCGATAAAGTATCTGGCTGGGGTAACCACTATCAACTAGTGGCACAAAAGTCAGTCTTAAAGCGAGCTATATCAAAACCAGCCCTTACTAAAAGAGGACTGGTTTCTTGTCTAGATTTCTATCTTAAACGACATGCGTTAAAAGTTAGTTGAACCGCCGTGTGCCGAACGGCACGCACGGTGGTGTGAGAGGGACTAGAAATTAGCCTCTACTCGATTTGCCTGATAGAGGATAAAGTTCGGTTTTTCTTTCGAAATCCCCATCGAATCCCCAAAGTAAGGCCCCACTCCTCTTCCTATACTAGAACTATCAGAACTTCTATCATAATTTTTGTAAGTATATTCATTGCTTTTTAGGCTTGATTCCTTTATAATATAATTAATTCACAAACTCTTGAGAAAGGAAGGGATAGGGATTATGGAAGTGAGAAATCAACCCATTCCTCGTGCAACCGCCAAGCGCTTATCTCTTTACTATCGTATTTTTAAGCGCTTTAATACTGAAAAAATCGAAAAAGCTAGTTCCAAACAAATCGCCGAAGCTATTGGAATTGATGCCGCAACTGTTCGCAGAGACTTCTCTTATTTTGGAGAGCTAGGAAGACGAGGCTTTGGTTATGATGTCAAAAAACTCATGACCTTCTTCGCAGATCTCCTCAATGACAATAACATCACTTATGTAGCTCTTGTTGGTGTTGGAAATATGGGAAAAGCTTTACTCCACTACCGCTTTGAAGAGCGCAATAAAATGAAAATTGTCATGGCCTTTGACCGGGATGAACACGAGGCTGTAGGGACAATTACCGACGATGGAATTCCTATCTATCCCATCTCTCAACTGCAAGAAAAATTAAGCGATTCTGAGGTTAAAACTGCTATTTTAACAGTACCTAGCGTGAAAGCCCAGGAAGTTGCCAATCAGCTCGTAAATACCGGTATTAAAGGGATTCTCAGCTTCTCACCGGTTAACCTATCGGTTCCCAAAGATGTCGTTGTCCAATATGTTGATTTAACGAGCGAATTGCAGACCCTTCTCTACTTTATGAACCGATCTGAAAAAAAATAAGCAGCTATCTAAAATCGAGAACAGAAAATGTTCTCGATTTTTTGCAAGCTTCGTTTTTACAGTTGGGGCAGCCGCTCCTCCTCCCGATAGGAAAAATAAGCTTCCTGGGTGATAATCAGATGATCCAACAGTTGGATTCCCAGAGTACTGGCTGCCTCTGCCAGGATGCGGGTTACCCGATCATCATTGGGACTGGGCTTGAGAGAACCTGACGGATGATTGTGAACGATAATTAAGGAAGTTGCCATGTGTTTAACAGCATAGTGAAGTATTTCACGTGGTTCTGCTAGGCTTCGACTAACAGAGCCAATAAAAATCGTCCGTTCTTCTAAAATCTGATTACGGGTATTCAAATAAATGGCTCGGAGATGCTCCTGCCTCAAGGAACCTAATTCCTTGACCAAGCGCAGACCTAATTGATGACTGGATAGGACGGCCTGATCTTTTTTTAACCTGGCTTGATCAATCCGCTTCCCTAACTCGACCATGGCTTTTAATTCAATCGCCTTGACCAAACCAACTCCTGGAATAGCCTGTAACTCACTCAGGGTCAGGTAACGCAATTCAGCTAGGCTTGTGATATGCTTCAGCAAAAGCTGGGCAATCTCGAGTGACGATTGCCCTTTAAGCCCTGTCCTCAACAGAATTGCCAGAAGCTCTTGATTGCTTAATTGCTCGGCGCCTTCTTCCACTAGTCGCTCCCTGGGTAAAAGGGATGGACTGGCATTTTTGATCTCGTACATATCCGTCACCTCCATCTATTTATTCGAAAATTAAGCCCAACAAAAAAACGGATTTTATCCGTTTTTTTTTGGGCTCTTTGTCAACTGTAGTGGGTAGAATTTTACAATCTATAAATAGTGAGTACAATATAGCCTAAAAATGGCTTCCTTTCAATTCATATGGGATGCATTCCCTGTGGTGGGGGACGGCAGCGACCTCTGACGAGTTCCATGCCTTATTCGGGAACCGAAGTTTCCCGAATCCCCCCGATTCCAAGCTCGGTGGCTTGGAATCTTTTCAGTACGACGGGCATGTCGTATATCTGAGGTGCAAGTCCTCTGTGGGCACCTGCTACCGGTGAACCCAATAGCGACTCCCAAGCCTGACTATCGTGAGGTAGCGGGGAGAGGAAGGGATAGCGAAATCGTGGCTCTACGAACAGAAATGTGATATGAAGGCGTATGTAGTGGATGAGGAGGCTGAAAACTCTAAAGTCCCAAAAGGTAGTCGTAACCTATATGCGTAGATCACGAGAGTAAACGAGGAAAGATATACGACTTATCCCGTGAGGTCTCATGAGCGTCGTAGACGTAGTAACAACGAATCATGAGAAGTCAGCCGAACCCATAGTAGTGATGAAGTTTCTGTAATGGAAATGGAGCGAAGGGGCGAACAATTAACCGAAGTAATCCTACTTCACTTGTGTCTGTAAAAGAACGGTCTGATAGAACTGGAGACGGTCACGTATTGACTAGGAGAAGGTTCACGAATCTAAGATGTCCCTCAGACACCGAAACAAGAAAGGAATACGCACATGTCAGAATTGCTAGATAAGATATTATCTCGGAACAATATGCTTGAAGCCTATCATCAGGTAAAAAGAAACAAGGGTTCTGCTGGTATCGACGGAGTTACCATTGAGGAAATGGATAATTTCCTACGGCAACATTGGCGAGAAACCAAGGAACTTATAAAGCAGAGGAAGTACAAACCTCAACCAGTTTTACGAGTTGAAATTCCTAAGCCAAATGGTGGCGTCCGAAATCTTGGAATCCCTACAGTCATGGACAGAATGGTACAACAAGCGATTGTTCAAACCATCAGTCCAATCTGTGAAAGACACTTCTCAGAGTATAGTTATGGCTTTCGTCCCAATCGCTCTTGTGAGACAGCTATTATTCA
>NZ_JACBXX010000182.1 GCF_013415245.1 Streptococcus danieliae
TGGAAATCTCCGAAAGGCTGGAAATGCCGTCCCCATCAAGATAGTGTACAGAGTTTTAAGCGCAAGCTGAAGCGACTAACGACGAGGAAGTGGAGCATTGACCTAACGACACGGATTGAACGATTAAATTGGGTTATCCGCGGTTGGGTAAATTACTTCTCACTTGGTAATATGAAGACGATACTGACGCAAATAGATGAGCGTTTACGAACTCGTATCCGAGTCATTATCTGGAAGCAATGGAAGAAAAAATCGAGACGACTATGGGGACTTCTGAAACTAGGTGTTCCGAAATGGATAGCCGATAAAGTATCTGGCTGGGGTAACCACTATCAACTAGTGGCACAAAAGTCAGTCTTAAAGCGAGCTATATCAAAACCAGCCCTTACTAAAAGAGGACTGGTTTCTTGTCTAGATTTCTATCTTAAACGACATGCGTTAAAAGTTAGTTGAACCGCCGTGTGCCGAACGGCACGCACGGTGGTGTGAGAGGGACTAGAAATTAGCCTCTACTCGATTTTTTTGAAATCCCTTTCTAATAGTGGTAGAATATATAATATATTATTCAAAAAATCCTATGAATATCATGGTTTTTCGGAGTAGGCTGGTGATTCTTATCAAGGAATCCGATAGCATTTAAGGAGGCAGGTATGGCCATTGACAAAAGTAGTAGTGCCCTTTTGCAGCATTTGTTGTATTTGACAACCCCGGAGACGGTTTCAAATATGGCGAAGAACTTGGGTCAATCACGGCGAAAAATCTATTACCATCTAGATAAGATCAACGAGGCCTTGCCGGAGTCCATCCCTCCTCTGACGCCTCGCTCGCGGGTTGGTTTATTGCTAACGCCGGAGCAAAAAGCGGCCTGTCGCCTGCTCTTGGAACAGATGGATTCCTATTCCTATATGCTCAATAGCCAGGAACGGATTCAACTCCTAACTCTTTACATCGTGATTGCGACCGAGCGGGTGACCATCGAGAAGATGCAGCAGCTAACAGAGGTCTCGCGCAATACGGTTCTAAGTGATCTCAGTGAGATGCGTCGCCTTCTGCGTTTGGACCAGTTCCAGCTGACCCTGACCACAACCAAGACCCAGGGCTATGTTTTGCGCGCTCAACCCTTTGCCAAATTGCAATATGTCTACCATTTACTCTACAGTATCTTCTCGGATGGTGCCGCCCCCTTTCTTTCAATTGTTAAAGAAAAATTAAACTTGGTGGACCTATTGGCTGACTTTGAGCAAATCGCTCGGCAGGAATGGATTCGCTTGGAAACGATTGTAGGCAAGCAGATTAATCGCCAGGAGTTGACCCTGTTGACACAGATTCTGCCCTGTCTGTTGCAGGCCTACCGCAATATGAATCTGGATGCGGAACAAAAGGCAGTCCTCCAGGTCGATTTTGCCCAGGTTCATGAACGGGTGGAATACAAGGCGGCGCAATACTTTGCAGACTGCCTCCAGGCAGCCAAGGAGATTCACCTAGATTGCATTGAAGTGGAAATTCTGACCATTCTCTTGCTCTCCTACCGTAAGGATCGTGACCTGCATGCGACCAGTGAGGATTTTGTCGACCTCAGGGCTACCTTGGAACATTACATTTGGTACTTCCAGAACCAATCCAAATACATTGTCGACAAACCAGAAGAGCTCCTCAACCAGCTGACCATGCATTTCAAGGCCCTGCTCTTTCGTAAGCGCTATGGGATTTTCAGTAAAAATCCCTTGCTAGAGCAAATCAAAAGCAAGTATCCAGACCTCTTTGCCTATTGCCGGGTGACCGCGAGTCTCTTAGAAGAAGCCTGGGAGGTCCAGCTGACCGATGATGACATCGCCGACCTCAGCATCCAGATGGGTGGTTCCCTAAAAACACCGGTGGATAAGGGCCAGGAAATCCTCCATATCTACCTGGTTTCCGACGAAGGGATTGCTATTCAAAAAATGCTGCTGAAGCAGATCCAGTACCACCTGCCCAACGAGATGATCCATGCGGTCTTTACCACAGAGCAGTACCGCAGTGTTGAAGACCTCCTAGAGGTTGATTTGGTCATCACCACCAGCGAAGGTTTTGAAGTTGCCGCTCCAACCCTGCAAGTTTCCCCGATCCTGGAATCCCGAGACATCCACCGCATCCAGCAGTTTATCCACGAACCAGGCCCCTTCTCCTCGGGCTTGGAACTTCGCCAACAGCTGGAAAAACTCCTGTCCCCCTATGTTAGCTCCCCAGATGACATGAAGGCCCTCCGCTACCAAATCGAAAAACTCTACGGCCAGCGGATGAATCTCAGCCAGCTGATGGAAGGAGAATAGATTCAAGTGAAAAAGAGAAGCTGGACCAGATTCAGCTTCTCTTTTTTCCGTACGACGGGCATGTCGTATATCTGAGGTGCAAGTCCTCTGTGGGCACCTGCTACCGGTGAACCCAATAGCGACTCCCAAGCCTGACTATCGTGAGGTAGCGGGGAGAGGAAGGGATAGCGAAATCGTGGCTCTACGAACAGAAATGTGATATGAAGGCGTATGTAGTGGATGAGGAGGCTGAAAACTCTAAAGTCCCAAAAGGTAGTCGTAACCTATATGCGTAGATCACGAGAGTAAACGAGGAAAGATATACGACTTATCCCGTGAGGTCTCATGAGCGTCGTAGACGTAGTAACAACGAATCATGAGAAGTCAGCCGAACCCATAGTAGTGATGAAGTTTCTGTAATGGAAATGGAGCGAAGGGGCGAACAATTAACCGAAGTAATCCTACTTCACTTGTGTCTGTAAAAGAACGGTCTGATAGAACTGGAGACGGTCACGTATTGACTAGGAGAAGGTTCACGAATCTAAGATGTCCCTCAGACACCGAAACAAGAAAGGAATACGCACATGTCAGAATTGCTAGATAAGATATTATCTCGGAACAATATGCTTGAAGCCTATCATCAGGTAAAAAGAAACAAGGGTTCTGCTGGTATCGACGGAGTTACCATTGAGGAAATGGATAATTTCCTACGGCAACATTGGCGAGAAACCAAGGAACTTATAAAGCAGAGGAAGTACAAACCTCAACCAGTTTTACGAGTTGAAATTCCTAAGCCAAATGGTGGCGTCCGAAATCTTGGAATCCCTACAGTCATGGACAGAATGGTACAACAAGCGATTGTTCAAACCATCAGTCCAATCTGTGAAAGACACTTCTCAGAGTATAGTTATGGCTTTCGTCCCAATCGCTCTTGTGAGACAGCTATTATTCA
>NZ_JACBXX010000057.1 GCF_013415245.1 Streptococcus danieliae
ACTATATATAATACAATATAGGAGGTAGACGGTGAGGTATTTATTCATTCGTGCCATGATTGAGGAGCATTACGATGAGCTGACACGGACTGAAAAAGATATTGCGGATTTTTTTCTCGGTTCCTTCCCCCCGACCGTTTCTTTGGTCGCCAACCGTTTATCGGACTATCTGCATGTTTCGGAAGCGACTCTGACACGCTTTGCTCAAAAATGTGGCTTTTCAGGTTATCGAGAATTTTCCTACCAGTTGAAGGAACAGCTAGCCCAGATGCAAGGGGAGGTGCATCCGGGCTTGTCAGACAAGGCCTTAAATGTTTTGGCGGATTATGAGCAGATCCTGGATGCCAATCAAGCGTTGTTGGTAGAAGCTCATATCCATTGGCTGATGGAGCAGCTAGAGCAAGCCAAGCGTGTCTATTTTTATGGCAAGGGTTTTTCTGGTTTGGTAGCCCAGGAATACAGTATTCGCTTTTTAAGGTTGGGTTTGGTTTCTGAAGCTGTAACCAATGATGATATGTTGCACTGGGTGGATGGGGTGATTGATGCTAGCTGTTTGGTGATTGGTTTGTCGGTCTCTAGTGAAACCCAGTCGGTTTTGGATTCCCTACGAAAGGCTAGTGAGAAGGGCGCGTGAACCTGCTTGATTACGACTCAGGATAAGGGATTAGATTATATTGATTGTACCTTGAGGGTGGCCTCAACGAGGCATTTAAATTACGGAAATCGGATTTCTCCCCAGTTGCCTTTGTCCTTTGCCTTAGATATTGTTTTTGCTTATTTTATGGACCACGGTTCCAAGGAGCAAAAACAGGAATCTTATGAGCGGTCCTTGATTAATGGGCGGTCGGATAAGAAGAAGGTTTGAAAATATATCAGAAAAAGTTCCAAATACCATGAAAATATTTGGAACTTTTTTCATACCTGTTTTTTTAGCAAATTACTTGCTTTGTGAATGGGGATGGTTTATAATGAACTTGTTAAAAACAATTGTTTTGTTTGTGACAAGTGTTTTTGAAAGGGGGAGAGGCTTGTGTTAACAGAGCGTGAGCGAGAGATTTTGGATTTGATCCGCCAGGATCCCTACCAATCTCAGCAGGAATTGGCTAATCAAGTGGGTTATTCTCGGTCTACGGTTGCCAATCTGATTTCCAGTTTGGTTCAAAAAAATTATCTCCGTGGTCGGGCTTATATCCTAGAGGATTCGAAGTCGGTTGTCTGTATTGGTGGGATGAACTTGGATCGCAAGTTTTACGCTAGGGAAAGACTGCAGATGGGGACTTCTAATCCGGTGGGAGCTAGTCTCTCGGTCGGCGGGGTTGGTCGCAATATAGCGGAAAACTTGGGCCGTTTAGAGGAGGATGTTTTACTGCTATCTCTGGTAGGAGATGACCACGATGGGGAGCAGTTAAAGGCGTTGACCCAGTCCTATGTCAATCTCAAGTATGTCGAAAAGCAGAGTCACCATCCAACCAGTTCCTATGTGGCTATCCTGGATGAGGACGGGGATATGACCTTAGCGCTGGCTAATATGACCATTTGCGATGAGATGACCCCTTCTTGGTTGTCCAAATATGAAAATTTGCTACTGGATGCGAAAGGGATTGTCGCGGATTTGAATCTTCCTAAGGAGAGTCTAGATTACCTGATTCAATTGGCGCGGGAGCATGGCTTGCAGTTGGCGGTGGTCCCGGTATCGGCGCCTAAGATGAAACACCTCCCTCAAGACCTGACAGGTGTGGAGTGGCTGATTGTCAATCTGGATGAGTCGGAGGCCTATTTAGACTTGCAGTTGGGTGATGGTGTCAGCAAAAAAGATTTGACCCAGGCCTGGCTGGGGCATGGGCTCAAGCAGGTCTTGATTACGGATGGAGTTGATACCATGGTTTATGCCCATCAAGACGGGACCTATCTGGAGTTACAACCGGTTAAATTGGAGCAGGTTGTGGACGCGACGGGGGCCGGTGATGCCTTGGCCTCAGGTGTTATTTATGGTTGGTTGAATGGTTTGGCCATTCAGGAAACCTTGCAATTGGGTTTAACCAATTCTTACTATACGATTAGCTCCCAGGATACGGTTCGTCCAACCTTGTCCAAGGAGCGTCTTGCCAAAGAAAGAAAGGAACTTTTTACCAATGAAACAGTATCTTGATATTGCCCCTGAAGTTGCACAAGCCCTAGCAGAAGGCAAGCCAGTTGTGGCTCTTGAATCCACCATTATTTCACATGGTATGCCGTATCCTCAAAATGTGGAGATGGCTCAGACGGTTGAGTCCATTATCCGGGAAGAAGGAGCAGTTCCTGCGACCATCGCTATTATGGATGGAAAATACAAAATTGGTCTTAGCGCGGCAGATTTGGAGCGCTTGGCAACTGAAAAGGATGTAGCCAAGGTATCCCGACGGGATTTGGCGCTAATCCTCGCGCAAAAGAAAATCGGAGCTACTACAGTAGCGACGACCATGATTGGGGCTCACTTAGCAGGGATTCCTTACTTTGTAACCGGAGGAATTGGTGGTGTTCACCGTGGCTACGAAGAAACCATGGATGTATCTGCTGATTTGGAAGAATTGGCTCAGACGCCGGTAACAGTTATCTGTGCAGGTGCCAAGTCTATTTTGGATTTGCCAAGAACCTTGGAGTATTTGGAAACTAAAGGTGTCCCTGTTTTGGGCTACCAGACAGATGTCCTACCAGCCTTCTACACCAGCAAATCGCCTTACAAATTAAACAGCCGCGTGGAGTCTGTGGAAGAAATTGCACAAATGGACAAGGTCAGCCATGAGCTTGGTCTAAGTGCAGGTAGCTTGGTGGTGAATCCAATCCCAACGGAACATGAATTGGATGCAGCCTATATTGATGAGATTATTGCGCAAGCAGTTGTTGAAGCTGAAAAAGCAGGTATCACTGGTAAAGACATGACACCTTTCCTCTTAGGGAAAATTGTTGAGTTGACCGGTGGTGAGAGTTTGAAAGCCAACATTCAGTTGGTTTATAACAATGCCAAGGTTGGCGCACGAATCGCCAAGGCTTATAGTGAATTAAACTAAAGGGACTCTCTATAAGAGAATCGGAGGAAAGTGATAAAAGAGCAAGCTGGTCGGCTTGCTCTTTTGTAAGCGCGCTATAACCAAGTATATGAAAAAGGTTCCAGAGTTGATTGACTCGGGAACCTTTTTTATTGACAATTCTTCTGTATGATTTCAGACCATGGCAAATAGTCCTCTAGAACCTCTATTTTT
>NZ_JACBXX010000184.1 GCF_013415245.1 Streptococcus danieliae
CTCACTTGTTGTAAGACTTGCCCTCGCTTGATTTCGTTATTGATTGTTTGAGGAGCTCTTCCAAGTAGGCGAGCAATTTCTCGATTGGATTTTCCTTCTTTGTTCCATCGTTCAATGTAGCGACGATCATTAATTGTCAAATGTTTTCCTTTTGTTGTATAATTGTTTTGCATCTCTGTGCCCTTCCTTTTGTTTGTGGTGAACAACAAGTATAGCACGGAGGTGTTTTCTTATACCTTACAAAAGGATTTCATTTGACAACAGGGACTTTTGAAGCTGTTTTGAGGGCTAAACCAAGGCTATCATTAGCCTTGGCCAATTAGCCTAACAGCTCCAAACCTATTATCAAATGAAATCAGACAACTCATCAGAATGAGTTGTAGTACTTATCTAGCAGATAGGATGGGTGGCTAACTTCATTTTAAAATTTTTGTTTGGTATACTATTACTAATTATTAATAAAAAGGAGAAAATCAGATGGGGCTTTTAGTAGATGGACAATGGGTGGATCAATGGTATGACACCCAATCAACGGGCGGGAAATTTGTGCGAACCGTGACTCAGTTTCGGAACTGGATTACGCCGGATGGCCAACCTGAACCGACAGGTCAGGGTGGCTTCAAGGCAGAATCCGGTCGCTATCATTTGTATATCTCGCTAGCCTGCCCCTGGGCTAGCCGGACCTTGATTATGCGGAAATTGAAGGGCTTGGAGGAGCATATTTCGCTCTCAATCGTGAATCCTTTTATGTTGGAGAACGGCTGGACCTTCGCTGAGGGGCTAGGAGTCATTGAAGATAGTCTCTTTCAGAGTGACTACCTCTATCAAGTCTACCTAAAGGCTGACCCGAATTACACTGGTCGGGTAACCGTTCCAGTTCTATGGGACAAAAAAACCAATACCATCGTCAGCAATGAATCCGCTGAAATTATGCGGATGTTCGACTCGGCCTTCAATGACTTGACAGGCAATCAGGAGGACTATTATCCAGAAGACCTGCAGGCTGAAATTGATGCCATGAATGACTTTGTCTACCCAAATATCAATAATGGTGTCTACAAAGCCGGCTTCTCCACCAGTCAAAGTGTTTATGAGGAAGAAGTGAAGCAGGTCTTTGCGGCCCTGGATCAGCTAGAGACGCTCTTGGAGCCCCAAAACTATTTGGTTGGCAATCGTCTAACCGAGGCAGACATCCGCCTCTTTACAACCTTGGTACGCTTTGATGCGGTTTACTTTGGACACTTCAAATGCAATATCAAGGCCTTGGTGAACTATCCTAACCTGTGGGACTACACCAAACGTCTCTATCACTATCAAGACATCGCAGCTACCGTTGATTTTGACCATATTAAAAACCATTATTATGGAAGTCATAAAACCATCAATCCAACCGGGATTGTCCCTGTCGGACCCAACTTGGACTGGAGTCTTTAAGTCCTCACTAACCTTGGAATCAGCGAATTCCAAGGTTTTTTAAATCCGTTCTTTTGGTATAATAGGAAGTAGAAAAGATCTGAAAATTTGGGAGGACGAGTGGATGATTAAACTATTAGCCTTAGATATGGACGGCACCTTACTGGATCAAGATAAAAAATTGTTACCAGAGACCCTGGTTGACTTGGACAAGGCCCGGGCAGCAGGAGTCCTGCCTGTAATTTGTACAGGGCGTCCCCTATCTGGTGTTCTTCCTTATTTAGAGGAATTGGGCTGGCAGGGAAAAGAAGGCTATGTCATCATTAACAATGGCGCAACCATCTATAGCACCAAAGATTTGTCCATCCATTCCTGGTCTGGCTTGTCTCAAGAAGAACTGATCTTGTTGGATCAGATTGCCCAGGAGTCGACTGCTCAACTAACTATCTTTGACGAACAGGATTACCTGGTCGTCGGTGAAGAGCCTTCGGAGCTAGTGACAATGGATGCTGGTCTAGTTTTTACCAAACCCAAGCGAGTAGAGTTGGACCAGCTCTCAGACAGCCAAGCCAAGATTTTCCAAGCTATGTACTTAGATGAGAAGGAAGCATTGGATCGCTTTGAGGAGAAGTACGGTCCGCAATTGGCCAAGCATTTTGAAGTGGTCCGCTCGCAGGAGTATATCTATGAATGTCTCCCCAAAGGAACCAACAAGGCTAGCGGCCTTTCCTACCTAGCCCAGGATCTTGGTTTCAGCAATGACCAAGTCATGGCTATTGGAGATGCCAACAATGATTTGGAAATGTTGGCCTATGCCGGCTGGTCTGTAGCCATGGGCAATGCTAATGAGGCTGTGAAAAAGATTGCCAAATTTCAAACCGGACCGCACACAGAAAACGGAGTTGGCCAGGCCATCCGTGAGATTCTCCTACCAGCCAATCAGGCCTGAAAATTTTATTGGAGGAAGCTTGAAAAAAGTTCTTGCCTTCCTCCACAAGTTTTGGTATACTTATTGAGTTGCCACCCTTAGTGTAATGGATATCACGTAAGATTCCGGTTCTTGAGATGGGAGTTCGATTCTCTCAGGGTGGATGAAACTACAGTGAAAAAGCCTGTTCCTACAGGCTTTTTCGCTTTCTCGCCCCAAATCCGCCCCAAGGATTGTCTAGTGCGTATATTCCAATTCCCGTTTGGGATTGCCCTAACATTAGATGAAAATGTCTCGGGGAAGCTGATGACTGGACTAGTATCTTGATTGAGCGATCTGAGAATCTAGCAATCGGTCAATCAGTTGAGTTTTTGGAGGATACTAGAGCATCTGGAGAAATTTAAGTGATTTTTTCATTCCACAAAAATTTTAAAATGAAGTTAGCCACCCATCCTATCTGCTAGATAAGTACTACAACTCATTCTGATGAGTTGTCTGATTTCATTTGATAATAGGTTTGGAGCTGTTAGGCTAATTGGCCAAGGCTAATGATAGCCTTGGTTTAGCCCTCAAAACAGCTTCAAAAGTCCCTGTTGTCAAATGAAATCCTTTTGTAAGGTATAAGAAAACACCTCCGTGCTATACTTGTTGTTCACCACAAACAAAAGGAAGGGCACAGAGATGCAAAACAATTATACAACAAAAGGAAAACATTTGACAATTAATGATCGTCGCTACATTGAACGATGGAACAAAGAAGGAAAATCCAATCGAGAAATTGCTCGCCTACTTGGAAGAGCTCCTCAAACAATCAATAACGAAATCAAGCGAGGGCAAGTCTTACAACAAACGCG
>NZ_JACBXX010000185.1 GCF_013415245.1 Streptococcus danieliae
TTACTCACCCGTTCGCAACTCTTCCAAAAGAGCAAGCTCTTTCTTCAGCGTTCTACTTGCATGTATTAGGCACGCCGCCAGCGTTCATCCTGAGCCAGGATCAAACTCTCATCAAAAGTTTGAGCTACTGCTCATTTCTGTCACTGACAGATTTATTGTTTTTTTCTTGCCGGGCACTATTTCTAGTGTCCCACACATTGGTATTCGTCTTGTTCAGTTTTCAAAGGTCATGCCTCTCACGAGACAACTTCATTAGTTTACCAAAACCTCAAATCTTTGTCAACACTTTTTTGAAAAATTTTTGAAGTTTTTTTGACTTGGTTCGGATGGACCGAACCTTTATCAACTAACTGTCCCGTTTAAGGAACTCTCCCTCCAGGACTTTCTTAGTATACAACACTCGGCTCACCTTGGCAAGAGTTTTTTACAATTTTTTTGAAAAAAAGAGACTGGGTTCATTCCCAGCCTCGCAATATAGGGTTTATTTAACTTCGAGAAGTCCAAAATCACCGTCTTCGCGTTTATAAAGAACATTGGTAGAATCGTCCTCTGCATCTTTATAAATAAAGAAGTCATGTCCTAGAAGCTCCATTTGCAGAACTGCCTCTTCAACACTCATTGGTTTCAAATCGATTTGTTTGGAACGAACAATGTTAACAGGGATTTTTTCGTCATCTTCAACCAATTCATTAGTGAAAATGTGACCAGTTGGAACCTTAGCCCGATGTTTCTTTTCAATTTTGGTTTTGTTTTTACGGATTTGACGGTCAATTTTATCAACAGCTAAATCAACAGATCCATACAAATCTTGAGAAACATCCTCTGCCCGTAGAGTTAGGGAGCCAAGTGGGATGGTTACTTCAACTTTAGCAGTTTTTTCACGATATACCTTTAAATTGACCCGTACATCCAATTCTTGATCTTCTTGAAAATATTTTGAAAGCTTTTCAAGTTTTGCTGTAACATAATCACGAATGGCTTCTGTTACCTCAATATTTTCGCCGCGGATACTATATTTAAACATATATATACCTTCCTTCTAAGCTAGAAGCTTTTCTATATACAGTATAACGTTTTCATTTTTAAAATGCAAGCCCTTTCCTCATCGAGCGATGGAAAATGTGAAAATATTTTGACAGCCATTTTCAGAAAGAACTTGCTTGGCCAATTCCATTGTAGCCCCTGTCGTGTACACATCGTCGACCAAAATCACACCTTTTTGCGCCTTGATTTTCCCCTTTACTGCAAATACTTGTCCCAGCGCCAGCCGTTCCCACCGATCCTTACCAATCTGGTGCTCTACCTCTGTTTTTGTCAGAAGCCGTTCATAGGAGATTCCTGCCGCCTCCAAAATTCCTTCCACCTGATTGAAGCCGCGTTCTTGATACCTTTGCTTAGAAACTGGAATTGGCACGACGGTATACCCCTTCCATTCTTTAAATTTTTCTTTAACGTCTTTGGCAAAAGCAAAACGCAGCTGGTAATCTCCCCATTGCTTGTATTGAACAAAATAGTTGGCCATATTCTGCTCGTAATGGTAAAGAGCTGTATGACAGATACGATGACCTCGGTTCCGCCAAGCCAAACAATCCTGACAAATTTCTGAGAGCCCCGCTTTGTAGCAAGTCGGACAGTGGTTCTTCCCAATTGTGAAAAAGGAACCTTGGCAGGAAGAACATAGAACCTCTGTATTCCTCCGCATCAAAAAGAGGTCTCGGAAACACAGTGGACTTGAAAAAAGTGTCTGACAAAGAATACAAGTTATCAAAAGCCAGCCTCCCGATTCATCTGTTTGATTTCTTGAATGGCTTGTTTGCTAGCTCGTGTCTGTTCCTGCACAAAAAAGAGAACCAGTCCGTCTGGTCGCTCCTTGCTACGCCCCACGCGCCCAGCGATCTGAACCAGGCTGCTCTTAGTATAAAGAGCATGGTCTGCTTCCAAGACAAACACATCGACCTTAGGAAAGGTCACTCCCCGCTCCAAAATCGTAGTTGTGATCAAAACCTCTACCACTCCCGCTCGAAACTGCTCTACCAGCTCTTTCCGATTCCCTGAAGAAGCGGAAACAAAAGCGACCTTCAGATTCGGAAAAACTTTACCTAACTGTTTATAGAAGTTTTCTCCCCACTGAATCAACGGTAGAAAAATTAAAAGGGGAAAACCACTCTGCCGCTGTCTCCGAAACTGCATCAGAAAAGTCCTGGATACCCTTCCCTTTTCTTGATACCCAGACCAGTAAATAATCCGCGGCACAACTAGGGGCTGCTGGTGAAAGCGTTTGGGTAGGGCTAAACGCACCAAGTCCCCACGCTGAATTCTCTGCTCCAACAAGGGAGTAGTCGTAGCCGTCAAAAAATGGACCGGGGCAGCTACTTTCTGAGCCTGCTCAACCGCAGCATAGAGCTGGGGATTTTCATCAAAGGGAAAGGCATCCACCTCATCCACAATCAGCAGGTCAAAGGCCTGGTAAAAGCGAAAAAGTTGCGGAACCGTTGCTACAATCAACTGACTCCGTTGATAAGGTTCCCCTTCCCCATATAAGAAACAAGTGGAGACTGTAAAATCCCTCTGCAAACGCTGATGCAGTTCGCGACAGACATCAATTCGCGGACTGGCCAGACCAACCACCCCACCTTTATTCAAAGTATCTGTCAACAAAGGGTAGAGCATCTCCGTCTTTCCCGCACCGGTTACAGCATGGACCAGACAAGACACTCCCTGAAGACTTTGTTCCAACAAAACCTGAGCAATCCGAGCTTGGTCAGGACTGAGCTCTCCCGACCAGCGACAAGAGTCTGTGACAGGAAAGGATTTCTGTGCCAGAAAATAAAGGGATTCGTCGGAACGCAGACGCCCCATTTGGATACAGGCCCGACAATAGAAGGCTCCTTGAGGGAGACGATTGATCTGGCTCAATCTTGTCTGACATCGCTGGCAAATCCACTGGCCACCGGATTGGCGGATCCCTAGCATACAGTCTGATTTAGCCTTAAGCGACTCGGGCCATTCCCCTTCCGGCAAACGGCGACCCCAGTAATTTTTTTCATCTTCCATACTTCTTTATTCCACGACAAACGCATGAAAGGTTCTAACTGATTTTTTCTTCAGTCAGAACCTTTTTTTACAGCAATGATTTTAAATATCTATCAAAGACCATGCTCAG
>NZ_JACBXX010000131.1 GCF_013415245.1 Streptococcus danieliae
GAAGAGCTAAAAAACTACGCTAAGGCTCCATATACAACACCCAAATAAGAAAAAAGACTAGCCAAATCCCTTGGGGCACAAGGGGTTAGCTGGTCTTTGTCTATTTTTAGGTGATAAAGTCGGGATTATATCACGAAAGAAGATAGAAAAAAAGAAGGTCTTTTCAGAAACCTCCTCTTTTTCTCTGGAAAAATAGGCCTTCTTATTCGGATTTAACGAACTTTCAGCTCATTTTCCTATCTGCTATTAGTCTTGTTTCCCTTTCAACAAGGCTTTTGGTAGTAAACCTAAAAGCACAAGACCGAAACTCATCAGCAAGGACTGTTCAGAACCAGTCTTTGGAAGTTGGCCGGCAACAGCCTGCTCTTTAACTTGAGGTTGGGATGAAGCAACTTTTTGGAAAGTTTGACCTGACTGGTAAGAAAGCACTTGAGGTCCTTTCACAGTCTCAACCTTAGCTGGTTTGGCAGGTGTTAGCGGTGTTACTTCCGGTTGAGCTGGTTTCTCCGGCTGTTCAGGTTGCGCTGGCTGTTCTGGCTGTTCAGGTTCTACTGGTTGAAGAACAGGGCTATAGTGATAACGGTATTCTCCAAATCCTTCCAGGGCTTCGGAAATTCCTACAAAGGAAATTGCTGGGTTGCTAGCCAAATGTTCTTGTCCTTTTAGGGAGGTCAAGAAGCGAAGATCGAGATCCTTAATGGTATCTGCAAAGGTCCAGTTTTGGTTAGGACGGGCATCAATTGTTTTTTCAGCAATGATGTAGTCGATTAAGGCTTGACGGTTCTGGAGATTCAAGAGACGGTTTTCTTGAGCATCTTTCACTCCTGGGAATGGACCGCTGGCACGGTAGTTATTGGTCACCACGATAAAGAGCTGATCATCTGCAACTTCTTGACCTTGGTAGCGGAGGTTTCGAACACGGTTGGCTGTTGGGTTGACCAATTCTGCTCCAACAGAGTATTTATTCGGTTGAGTAATATCTAACTCGTAGGTAACCCCATCAATAACATCAAAGTTGTAAGTTCTAAAGGACGTATTGATAATGTTTTGTGGTTCTGTCTTCGCAGGATCGACTTGGTTAAATTGACCAGCTGACATTTCCAACCACTCCTTGAGTTGGGCACCGGTAATTTTAAGCAAGGCTACAGTATTATCAAAGACGTAAAGGTCAGCGACATTTTTAATAGCTAGTGGTCCAGCCTTCATATCTGTATAGGCATTCGGATCATTACGAGCTCCGGCCTTAAAGGGAGCTGCTGCTGAAAGTAGAGGTAAGTCAGCATCCGGAGTTCCTTCTAGAACTTGTTTGGCATACCACATTTGTGCCTGGTTGACAATCTGAACAGATGGATCATCTTGAACCAAGGAGAAGTAAGAATGGATCGGTGTTGGCGTTTGTCCGACTTCTTGGCGCACATAGCGAATTGTCGCTTCATGAACTTCCTTGGCTAAATTCAGGATACGTTCATCTGCCTTAGTCGACTTGGTATCAATTTTGCGAAGGACTGTTCCTGATTCTTCAACCTGCCAAGCCCCTTTGGTATAGTGGAGTTTCAAGTCCATGATTCCCAAATGGTCTCCGTATTTACCAGCCATGGTTACCGGAATACCATTGATTTTACCATTGACATCATCCACACCTTTAATCTTAGCGTAGAAACCATTACCTGTTCCAGATGGGAAATTGGCATGCGAATGACCGGTTGCAACTGCATCAACGCCTGGAATACCAGCCAATTGGTAACCGATATTTTCTTCACCAACTAGATACGTGTCATCGCCAATTCCTGAGTGGGACATGACAACAATGACATCTGCTCCCGCCTTGCGCATTTGTGGCACCAAGTCAGTAACGGCTTGAACAGCATCCAAGGCAATTACTTTTCCTTCCAAATGGGCACGATCCCAGTTCATGATTTGTGGTGGTACAATCCCTGTAAGTCCCACATTCACGGTTACCAATTGACCTTCAGAATCTTTGAAGGCTTTAGGAACAATGACATAAGGGGTAAAGAGATGTTCCTTGGTTTGGGCATCCAAAACGTTGGCGTTTAGAAGCGGCACTTTTGAAGAAGCCACAATCCGACGTAGATAGTCTAAACCATAGTTAAATTCATGGTTCCCCAAGGCTGCCCCATCATAGTTTAGTTCTTTGAAGGCTGCAAACATGGGATGCTCTTCCCCTTCTTTAACAGGGTCTACAACAGCCTTATAGGTTCCAAGGGGTGTTCCTTGGATGGTATCGCCACTATCCACAATCACAACATTTGAGTTTTCAGCAAGTGCTTCTTCCATTAGGACAGCTGTTTTAGCCAAGCCTAACGTCTCTACTTGCATATCTTGATAGTAATCATAGTTCACTAGATTGGTATGCAAATCTGTTGTCGCCAAAATCCGCATATCCACTCGTTGACCTTCGACAGGTGGCTTAACGGCCTCTTCCTGAACAGGTTCAGCCAAGACTGTAACCTCTGGTGACTGCTCCTGAACTGGAGTTTCTGAAACTTGCAGAAGAGCCTCTGGACTTGCAGGACTTTCCTGAGCCACTGTCACACTAGTTGCTTCTTGCCCTGTTGCAGCTTGAGAATCCACTGCTTGATCTGCCCGAACCTCTTCAGCGACCATTACTGCTGCTGCTAAACTGAGCAACATCGCAGATTTTTTCAGATATGAATGAACCATGATAACCTCCTAAAACTGTTCGATTCTTGAACATTATAAACGATTCAAAGCCATATTTCAAGATTTTATCGGATTTATCCGAACATTTTACAAACCAGTTTTAAAAATGTTCTCGGTTTAAAAGACACTTCCAAGCCTATCACTCAACAAAAAAGTATTGATTAGATCTCACAAAAAGCCTAATCAATACCACTCCTACTGTTTCTATTCCACAATGACAGCTGTTCCAGAGCAAGTTATACTCATTTAAAATCAAAAGTTGAAAAATAATGGATGCTTAGTTTTGAAATACAACAATATAAAACCACTACGTATCTAGAAAGGACCTTGTCCATTCTCTATTCACAATGGATTTTAAGGTTT
>NZ_JACBXX010000086.1 GCF_013415245.1 Streptococcus danieliae
CCAGTAGACCAAATTTTTTTAAAATACGTTGCTTTACTTTACCGTCCTTACGATATCCTTCTACAAGATAAACGTGAGTACGGCCTTCTTTATTGGTAGTTGTTTTGATAAATGCCATACTCTATTACACCATACACAACCATATACAACAAGAAAAATAGTTGGATTTTACAAAAAAACTCAGCTCTATCAAGGGTTTGAGCTAAGTTTTCATAAATCTAGGTGATAAAGTCGGGAGAAGCTAGTGCTCGTTTGCGCTAGCTTTTTTGTCAGTCGTCAGACAGTATGATAAAATAGAGGCTGGGAGGAGACTCATGTCATGAAAAAAATTCTAATAACAGCGACGGCTAGTCTGCTTATTTTAGCAGGCTGTGGCCAGAAAAAAGTGGCTAGTAAGCCAGGGGAGGAAGAGGTTAAAATCACAGCCACGCTTCCCATCCTAACCGAGAAAGTCGATGAAAATGCGGTCCAGAAAAAACGCTTGGAATTTCCAACAGCTGAAGATGGAACAACAACGGTTCAAACCCTTACTTACCAAGGAGACCAGTATCTGACTTTTGAAATTGAGGTAATCAGCCCCTTGACCGAAGAGCTGAAGAAGTCAGTTGAAGAAGTGGGGGTAGCTGAAACCAATACCCGTTTGAAGGCTAGTCTGGACGAAGATGAAAATTATAAGGCGGCAACAGCTGTTCGAGGCTTTACCAGTAACATTGAAGTTCTAGAAGACCAACGGCTCAAGAATCTATCTACCTATAATTTTCAAGATTTGGATTTAGAAGGGATTCGGAACAACACTTACTTCCAAGGAAGTGGTATCATTGAAATGAGCGAAGTGAAACCAAGCAAGTTCTTGGAAGTTCGCCAATCCAATGGTGCGATCGTAACTGATGCCCCGTAACTTCATTGTTTTCCCAGTTTGACTATGGTATAATGGGGGAATACTAAATGAGAAAGAAGGTGTAATAGTGAGTTTTACAGATGAAACAGTCCGTTTTAATCTTGATGATTCTAATAAAAAAGAAATCAGCGAGACTTTGACCCATGTTTACACGTCCCTAAACGAAAAAGGCTACAATCCCATCAATCAGATTGTTGGCTACGTTTTGAGCGGGGACCCAGCCTATGTGCCTCGTTACAACGATGCTCGCAATCAAATTCGTAAATATGAACGTGATGAGATTGTGGAAGAACTGGTCCGCTATTACTTGAAAGGACAAGGAGTCGATTTCTAATGAGAATTATGGGTCTTGATGTGGGCTCCAAAACAGTTGGAGTTGCTATCTCAGATCCCTTGGGCTTTACCGCCCAGGGCTTGGAGATCATTCCCATTGACGAAGAGAAGGGTGAGTTTGGCTTTGAACGTCTTTCTCAACTTGTCCAAGAATATAAAGTGGATCAATTTGTGATTGGTCTACCCAAGAATATGAACAATACCAGCGGTCCCCGTGTGGAAGCCAGCCAGGCTTACGGGGCGCAGCTGGAAGAACAGTTTGGCAAACCAGTAGCCTATCAGGATGAACGACTTACAACCGTCGCTGCTGAGCGGATGCTGATTGAACAGGCGGATGTTAGCCGCTCCAAACGTAAAAAAGTTATTGATAAACTAGCGGCTCAGTTAATTTTGCAGAATTATCTTGACCGCCACTTTTAGGAGGAAACCATGTCACATTCACATTCACACGAAGAACACGAACGCGATGTTATCACCCTGGTAGATGATGCTGGGAACGAGAGCCTATTTGAGATCATCCTAACCATCGATGGCCGCGAAGAATTTGGTAAAAACTATGTTCTTTTGATGCCAGTTGGCGCAGAAGAAGACGAAGACGGCCAAGTCGAAATTCAAGCTTACTCTTACACAGAAAATGAAGATGGTACCGAAGGCGACCTCCAACCAATCCCAGAAGACTCCAACGCTGAATGGGACATGATTGAAGAAGTCTTCAACAGCTTTATGACTGAAGAGTAAGGGGAGTGGGACAGAACTAAATTTGAAAAAATTTAGTTCGTAGTCCCACCCCCGCAAGGCTGATTAGGCTCTCTTACGAGCTTGAAAAGCGAACGAAGAGGCCAATCAGCTACTGCGTCAAAGGCATTTTGTTATCCAAAGTCAGAGAGGCTAGACTTTTGTCCCAGCCTCTCCCGAGCCTAGAAATAGGAAAGTGGAGTTGTATTGCTAACAGGAGTCGAGGCAGGTGATGCTTGTCTCGGCTTTTTGAGTATATAAGGAAGAGGAGGTCTCCATGAATCCTGAGCAGTTGGAAGCCTGGTTTGATAGTCGGATTGGCTTGAATTTTCCCAAGGATCAGCAGCGTTTTTTGCAGGCCTTGGATTTGCTGGGGCATCCGGAGCGAGATTTTGCGAGTATCCAGATTGGGGGGACCAATGGCAAGGGGTCAACCCAGGCCTTTTTGGGCCAGATTTTACAGGATCAGGGACTGAAGGTTGGTTCCTTCACTTCTCCGCATTTGGAAGATATGCGGGAGCGGGTTCGCTTGAATGGAGCGCTTATTCCCTTGGCGGATCTCCAGCGGATCCTTAGCCAGATCCAGCAGGCGGAGGCGCAGATGGAGCTGGGGCCCTTGTCCTATTTTGAATTATGGACTTGTGTGGCCTTCCTCTACTTCTCCAAGGAGGCGGTCGATGTGGCCTTACTGGAGGTGGGCCTTGGTGGGCGTCAGGATGCGACCAATGTGGTGACTAGTGACCTGGCCCTGATTACCTCCATTGGCTTAGACCATCAGGAGGTGCTTGGTGACAGTTTGGAAGCGATCGCCTGGGAGAAGGCTGGAGTGGTTAATCCCAATCAGATTCTTCTCCTAGGTCCCTTGCAGGCAGACCTGCTGCCGATTTTTGAAGCGGAGGCTGCCCCTTACGGGAATCCGGTCTACCAGTACGGTCGCGATTTTGTCTGGCAGGCCGGAAGCTTTGAGACTGAGGATTTCCATCTGGATCAGCTGGAGTTGGGCCTCTTGGGCGATTTCCAGCAGGAGAATGCAGCGCTGGCCTTGATGGCGGCCCATAGCTGGATGACCTTGCAGAGCTTAGCGCTCAATCCTGTTCAAGTACGGTCCTCTCTGAGCCGCGTCAGCTGGCCGGGCCGCTTGGAGGAAGTCCGGCCCGGGGTTTATTTAGACGGGGCCCATAATGTGCCTGCCATGGAGCGATTGGTAGCCTTTGTGCAGGCGCATAACTGGGCGGATCCGATTTTTCTTTTAGGTTTTTTACCGCGGAAAAATTATCCAGATATGCTGGTCTATCTACAGACCCACCTGCCGCAAGCAGACTTTTATTTGGTGCCCTTTGAGGGGGGATTAAAGGATGGTCTGTCCCTGGGGCTTGAATTGTTGGAAAAGGATCTGGTCTCCTTTATTGGGACCGAGGCTAGACGACCGATTTTTATTACAGGTTCTTTACATTTTATTGGTCAAGTCCGTAAAGGCTTAATAAGTGAGTAAATTGGCCAACATTTTTGTAAAAATGGTGTATACTAGATGAAAAAAAGAGTTTAGGAGTAGCAAAATGTCCAAGAAATGGCTGATCGTAGGGGTAATGCTCTTTGTTGCCCTAGGATTGACAGCCTGCTCGGGAAAATCGAGGCAAGCGCAACCCGTAGAAGAAGAAACGGTTTTGGCGATTCCAGAAAATTTGGATGGCACCTATATGGCCTCATCTGAGGAGGAAAATTACCACCTAACCCTCAAAGGGGGACAAGGGACTCTGATTTCCGACGACGGGCTTGGGAACAAGATTGTCCGCTCGATTCAGGTAGTTGATCAGGAAGGAATGCTCGTGGATGAAGAGTACATGCTCTACCGTGTGGACAATCACCACTTGTATATCGAAGATATTGAATACGACGATTTGGGCGAGTTAGAGCCTGAAAAGGTCTTTAAACGCACCGGCTAATAAAGAGGAAGAATTGTGCGTAAATTACGACTAATCATGTGGAAATATGGTTTGAGTCTGGTGATTATGTTGGTGGAATTAACCTTGGTTTTTGCCGCCTTCTTTTATTTCGGCCAAATGTTTCCCTATATCTGGTTAGGATTTATTTTACTAATTACCATTGCCACGATCATCTCGATTTTTAATCGAAATATGGCACCCGATAGCAAGGCCACCTGGCTCCTAGTAGCCATGGTTCCCGTTCTAGGTCCCCTGCTTTATTTGATGTTTGGGGAACGACGGCTCTCCAAAAAGGAAATCCAGCAGCTGGAGACCATTGGCCAGTATGATTTTTTTGTCCCCTCGTCTAAGCCCCTATTAGAAGAGGTTCGGGACCAGGATCAGTCAGTGGCTGGGATTATGCAGGCCCTGCTGAAAACAGATCCCGGTTCAGCTATTTATAAAGGAACCCAGTCCGAATTTTTTGCTTTGGGGGAGAACTATTTCCAGTCTCTCTTACAGGATCTGCAGGCCGCCGAGAAGTTTATCTTTTTGGAGTATTATATTGTCGAACCCGGTCTTATGTGGGACCAAATTTTGGACATCCTCAAGCAGAAGGCTGCCCAGGGTGTCGAGGTCAAGTTCCTCTATGACGATATCGGCTGTATGGCCACCCTCCCTGGCAACTATGCCCGCCAATTACGGGAGGCGGGTATTGAGGCCTACCAGTTCAACAAGGTGATTCCCCGGATGACGGTGGCCTACAATAACCGAGATCACCGGAAAATTCTCGTGGTTGATGGCACGGTCGCCTATACGGGCGGAGTCAATTTGGCCGACGAATACATTAACCAGCGGCTTCGTTTTGGCCATTGGAAGGATGGTGGCATCCGCCTCGAGGGCGAAGCCGTCCAAGCCCTGGTCCGCCTCTTTTTGATCAATTGGTACATCAACCGAGGTGAGTTAGAGGGCGTCGACCATTATCATTTGTTGGACGAAAAAAAAGAGGGGCAGGGTTATTACATTCCGTATGGCTCTGGACCAAAGCCCATGTACAAAGACCAGGTCGGGAAAAAGGTCTATCAAAACCTGATTACCCAGGCCCAGGACTATGTCTACATCACCACCCCCTACTTGATTATGGACTATGACCTCACCGAGGATATTAAAAATGCAGCCTTGCGGGGAGTCGATGTCCGGATTGTAACCCCCTATATCCCAGATAAGAAGATTATCCAGCTGGTGACCCGGGGAGCCTATCCCGACTTGCGGAGTGCAGGGGTGCGGATTTTTGAATACGAGCCGGGCTTTGTACATTCGAAAAATGTGCTAGTTGATGGCCATCTAGGCGTAGTTGGAACCATTAATTTTGACTACCGGAGTCTGGTGCATCATTATGAAAATGCTATTTTGATGTACAAAACCAATAGTTTAGCAGATATTTACAGGGACTTTCAAGCCATTTTTGACCAGTCGATTGAAGTTACGGATCAGAGCTTAAAAGCAACTTGGTACCAACGCTTAATCAAGGAAGTGGTTCAGATTTTTGCCCCACTTTTGTAAGAGTTTTAGGAGAAGGAGAGAAAGGAATTTCAGCTGAAAGGTCCGACTCCCCTTCTTTTTTGGTATACTAGAGGGGAATGTAAAAAGGAGTATGCTATGACGGAACAACAAGTGGAATCTCGCTGGAAACGTCGGTCGAAACACCAGGCCCAACGCGAGCTCACAGAAGATATCCATCTTCCCTTTGTCAGCCCCTTGCTTTGGAGTTTTTTCCTAGCCTTCTTTAGTGTGGCCAATCCCTTTTTTACGCAGTTAGCGACCAATCTGCAGGAGCAGATCCTGTATGCTGGTTGGGCTCTGCAGCAGGGACAACTGGTCTATAAGGATGTTTATGGGACTGCCGGCATTTTATTTTATGGCTTGATTTGGTTGGGTTCTTCCTACCAGGGGACAGTTCTTTTAATCCTGTTCCAGTTCCTGTCCTATTATTTTGGTGGGCGGAAGGCTTTTGCCTTGGCCAACCGGTTGACAGGTAAGACGGAGGTTGCGGCAGCGGCCACGCATTTTTTCTATTTCCTAATCCTTATTTTAGGCTTTGGAGGGCTCTATGCAGCACTCTTTACGCTTCCTCTCTTGATCCTAGCCCTGGACTTGTTGGCACCGGTGAGTGTGGGGGAGACAGGGAATAAGGGATTTTTGAAGTACGGAGCTTTGGCGGCTCTGGTTGTCTTGATTGATCCCCTTACAGGGCCCCTCTTTTTTGGGGTTAACAGTTTGTATCTGTTCTACCGGAATCTGCGGGCCAAGCAGCTAGGTCTGGGTCTGTCCCAGCTCTTAGCAGCCTTGATTGGTTTTTCCCTGCTCTTCTATCCGCTGGGCTATGTGACTGTTTGGAATGGAACCTTTGGTCAGGCCTTGAACCAGGGATCCTATGTCTGGCAGACCTTCCAGTTCACAGGAGCTGACCAGCTCCAAACAGCCTTTTTCTATGGCTTGTTTCTAGTTGGTGTGGGGCTACCACTGGGCCTCTTGGCTCTCAGTCAGTCTTCCCGGACTCAGGAAAGTCTTTTCTACTTGCCCTTGGGAATCTTTGGGACACTAGCCATCTGGTTGGTGGCTAGCAGTCAGGGGGAATTTGGTTTCCACCAACTCCTGCCAGGGCTAATCTATTTCTGGCTGCTGCAAATCTTCAGTTTTGATCGAATCCAGAGCGGTCTGCAGCCCGGTCGTCACCAGAAAAAGCGGCGGATGAGTTCTCTCTTCCAGGGTTACCTGGCAAGTCTTTTCTACCTGCCCCTGCTTTTGGGAGCTGTCCTCGTTCTTCTACCTTTGGGCCAAAAATGGTTGGGCGAGCGCTCGCTAGAGGCTGAGCGTCAGGATGTTTTGGCCTACCTGCAACAAGAAGCGGATCGGTCGGATACCATCTACGCCTGGGATAGTCGGGCCAATTGGTACCAGGAAGCCGGCAAGTGGTCTGCGTCAGCCCTACTGAGTCCGGTCTATTACCAGCAGTTACCAGAAAACCAACTGCGCTTAGCTAATGATTTGGAAAGTGTCCGGCCTCGCTATATTGTGGTTAATCCCAATCTAGCCCTATTGGAGGATGTCGATAAAGAATTGACAACGACCTATACGGAGGTTAAAACGGACCTCCAAACGCTGAAACTATACGAAAGAAAGTGAACTTATGGGAAAATACCAATTGGATGACAAGGGCAAGGCTCAGGTGCAACGGTTTCATGAAAAGCAAGCCCGGAAACAGGGCAGCTTGAAAAAGACTAAGGCCAGCCTGTTAGAAAAAATGAAAGAAATTCAAGAGGCACAGAAGTCGCGATAGCAGATTTTACAACTTCTGTTGAGCTCTTGAAAAGAGTCCTTTTCAGGGCTCTTTTTTAGAATCAAAGGGGAACAATTCAGGATTTGTGGTATAATATGAGAGATATAGTGGCGATTGCTCCATGAAAATTAGAATCCGGCGACAAGTGAGCGAATATTTTCGGAGAGCATCAAACATATGAAAAAGTAAAAACTGGGCAAGGCCAGTGTTTTGTTGAGGAAAAGATGTCAAGAAGTAGAAGAGCTCGGGTTGATTCCAATCCCGTTTTAAAGATTGTAAACTGGATCCTCTGGGGATTAAGTTTGCTGTTATCCGTCTATTTGGTTTACAGTCTCTTTCGTTATGGTATTTTAGCCGTTTATAATCTGAATGTGATCCTATCCCTAGTGGCTTTGGTGGTTCTAGGAATTTTGGGTTGGATCTTATTGCGTTTCCCGGCGCGTGTTTGGGTGACCATTATGTTGGTACTTAGCCTTTTGGTTGCCGGTGTGGGCGCGATTGGGGTGCAACAACTGGTAGGCCTTTCCTCCCGCCTCAATCATCAGGCCAATTATACTGAGTATGAGCTGACGGTTTATGTGCCCAAGGACAGCGATCTTCAGGACTTGAGCCAGGTTGAGAAAATCCTTGCTCCTATGGAGACGGATAAAGATAATTTGGCCAAGCTTCAAGAGGATTTAACTACGAATAAACAAGTGAATCCCCAGTTTGAAAGCTCCAGCTCCTATGTGGATGCCTATAAGCAGCTAAAAGAAGGACAGGCGCAAGCCATCGTCATTAACAGCATTTTTGCAGACACCATCGAGAGCGAGTTTCCAAACTTTGGCGAAGGTTTACGTCCCCTTCATACCTACCAGGTACGGCGGAAGTTGGAAACCGGTCGTCAGGATCCTAAGGCCCAGGCCTTTACTATCTATGTCAGTGGGATTGATACCTACGGTCCGATTACCTCTGTTTCTCGGTCTGATGTCAACATTTTGATGACTGTCAACCGCGAGAGTCAAAAAATCCTGTTGACAACAACGCCTCGAGATGCCTATGTACCGATTGCCGACGGTGGTAATAACCAGCCGGATAAATTAACCCATGCAGGTATTTATGGAGTCGATGCCTCCATTCACACCTTGGAAAACCTCTATGAGACGCCGATTAATTACTATGTGCGGTTGAACTTCACCTCTTTCCTGAAACTGATCGACCTAGTCGGTGGGGTGGATGTTGAAAATGACCAAGCCTTTACCAGCTTACATGGCCAGTACGACTTCCCAGTCGGCACGGTTCATCTCGATTCTGAAAAAGCCCTAGCCTTTGTGCGGGAACGTTATGGTCTTCAAGGAGGCGATAATGATCGCGGTAAGAACCAAGAGAAGGTCATTACCGCAGTCCTTCGGAAGCTGATGTCGACCGACGCTCTCAAGAATTATCCACAAATCATCCAAGGACTTCAAGATTCCATTCAGACCGATATGAGTTTGGAGACCATGATGGCGCTGATCAACAGCCAGCTGGAATCGGCAGGGCAGTACCAGATTTCCTCTCAAGCTCTGGAAGGAACTGGTAGCATGGATAAGCCATCCTACGCCATGCCAGGGTCCCAACTGTATGTGATGGAAGTGAATCCAGAAAGCCTGGCAGCGACCAAGGCCAACATTCAATCTATTTTGGAGGGACAATAAATATGATTGATATTCATTCACATATTATTTTTGATGTGGATGATGGTGCTCAAACCCTGGAGGATACCCGAGCGCTCTTGGAAGAATCTTACCGCCAAGGCGTGCGCACCGTCATCGCCACCTCTCACCGCCGCAAGGCCCTCTTTGATACAACAGAGGAAAAATTTGCGGAAAACTTTCAAAAAGTCAAAGCTCTTGAATCTGAGATTGGTCCCAATTTTTCCATTCTCTATGGTGCTGAGATTTATTTTAATTCCGATGCTTTGCGAAAATTAGAAGAGCAGGCCTTACCAACTCTAGGTGGGACTGGTTATGCCCTAATCGAATTTAGCATGGACACCCCCTACCGGGACATCCATAAGGCCCTCTCGGCTGTGCTCCAGCTGGGGATTACCCCAGTGGTGGCCCACATTGAGCGCTACCATGCCCTGGATATGGATGCAGCCAAGGTGAAGGAGCTAATCAAGATGGGCTGCTACATGCAGATTAATTCCTCATCCGTGCTTCCGCCCAAGCTCTTTGGCGACAAGTATAAATTCATGAAAAAACGGGCTCGCTTCTTTTTGGACCAAGACCTGGTCCACTTTGTCGCAAGCGATATGCACAATCTGGATAAACGTCCCCCTTATATGGACCAGGCCTATAAAATTATTCGGAAAACCTATGGCTTGGAGAGAGCCCATCGGCTTTTTATCACCAATCAGGAATTATTACTAGAAGATGAAATTATTTAGGAGAACTCATGAAAAAGCAACATAATCAAGTGGAAGTAGATGTCCTCAGTCTCTTGCGGACGGTCTGGAAACGGAAATTCTTGGTCCTCTTCTTCTCCCTTTTGACAGCAATTTTGGCCTTGGGCTATAGCCTCTATGTGGCAACGCCGATGTATCAAAGTACAACGCGGATCTACGTGGTGAACCGCCAGCAGCAAGACAATCCTGGTTTGACCAACCAAGATTTGCAGGCCGGTACCTACTTGGTAAAGGACTATAAAGAAATCATCCTGTCTCAAGACGTGATGAACCGTGTTGTGTCCAATCTTGAATTGGATTTGAGCACGTCCCAATTGACGTCAAAAATCAATGTCACAGTTCCAGCAGATACGCGGATTGTGTCAATTAGTGTTCAAGATGAATCTGCAGAAGAAGCAGCGCGAATCGTTAATGGTGTCCGCCAAGCTGCTGCCGATAAGATTATCGAGGTTACCAAAGTTTCGGATGTAACTACCTTGGAAGAGGGTCAGGTGAATAGCCAGCCGGTTTCGCCAAACATCCGTCGGAATGTTCTACTTGGTTTTGTTGCGGGTGGAGCCTTGATGGTGATGATTGTGTTGGTCGCAGAAATTATGGATGACCGTGTAAAACGACCAGAAGATGTCGAAGAAATGATGGGTTTACCGCTTTTGGGTGTGGTGCCAGAATTTTCAAAACTAAAGTAAGAGAGGGAACTGCATGCCAACATTAAAATTAAATCGGGCCCGTCGGGAAGACGCTGAAAAAACCGAAGAATTCTATAATGCTTTGCGGACAAATATCCAGTTGAGTGGAGACGGCATTGATGTTATTTCAATTAGCTCTGTTCAATCTGGTGAAGGGAAGTCGACGACTTCTGTTAACTTGGCCATTGCCTTTGCCCGTTCAGGCTACCAAACGCTTTTGGTGGATGCCGATATCCGCAATAGTGTCATGTCCGGTGTCTTTTCAACCCGCGATAAAATCACGGGCTTGACAGACTACCTAACCGGAAAAAATGATCTGTCTGAAGGTCTCTGTGATACCGATATTGAAAATCTTTACGTGATCCAAGCAGGTCCTGTGTCCCCTAACCCAACAGGACTCTTGCAAAGTCAGAATTTTAACAAGATGATTGATATCCTTCGTAAGTATTACGATTACATCATCATCGATACTCCACCGATTGGTTTGGTTATCGATGCGGCCATTATTACCCAACAAGGTGATGCGACCGTTTTGGTAGTTGAGTCCGGTTCTAACAAACGCCGCGCTGTTGAAAAAGCGGTGGAACAGTTGGAGCAAACAGGAACTCCTTTCCTTGGAGTGATCCTCAACAAGGTTGATACCAGCATGGAACGTTACGGTTCTTACGGAGCCTACGGTTCTTATGGAGAATATGGAAACTACGGCAAAAAAGTCCGTGAAGAGAAGAAGAAAAAAGAGAAAAAGAAAGACAAGGAAGAACGTAGTCGCTCTCGTCGAAACCGCGATAAAAAATAAAACAAGGGGGATAGCGGATGGCAGAAACGATTTTGGTCACAGGTGGAGCTGGTTATATTGGCTCCCATACAGTTCTAGAGCTATTGGAAGCTGGTTACAAGCTGGTGGTCCTAGATAATTACAGTCATTCATATCCTAAGAGCCTGGAAGTAGTCAAGGAATTGACTAACCAGGCTTTCCCTGTATATGAAGGAGATGTTCGTGATAAGGACTTGCTGCGGCAGATCTTTTCCCAGCATCCGGTGACGGGAGTCATCCATTTTGCCGGTTTTAAGGCAGTGGCGGAATCGACCCAGCAACCCCTAGCCTACTATGATAACAATCTTGTAGGCCTGCTCTGCCTCTTGGAAGTCATGGAGGAGCAGGGCTGTAAAAATCTGATTTTTAGCTCTTCGGCAACGGTTTATGGCCAGCCTACACGTCTTCCCCTAGAGGAGGACGCTCCCCTATCTGTGACCAATCCCTATGGTCGTACCAAGCTGATTGGTGAGAACATTCTCCGTGACCTCTATGCCCAGGATCCTACTTGGAACCTGGTCCTTCTCCGCTATTTTAACCCTATCGGGGCCCATCCCAGTGGTCGCCTAGGGGAAGACCCCCAAGGGATTCCCAATAATCTGGTCCCTTATATCACCCAGGTTGCCAGCGGTCTTCGCGACCACATTCGGGTTTTCGGCAATGACTATGATACCCCTGATGGGACTGGTGTCAGAGATTACATCCATGTGGTCGATCTCAGCCGCGGTCATGTTGCCGCCATGAAAAAATGGGCTCCAGGCTCAGGTTTATCCATTTACAACCTGGGGACTGGTCAAGGCTACTCTGTTTTGGAAATGATTCAGGCTCTCAGCCGAGCTGTTGGCCGCGACCTGCCCTACAAAATTTATCCGCGCCGCCCCGGCGACATTGCCAGCTGCTATGCGGATCCCCGTAAGGCCCAGGCAGAATTGGGCTGGTCCGCCCAATTGGGTCTGGAGGATATGTGCCGTCATGCCTGGAGCTGGCAGCAGCTCAATCCCCAGGGCTTTCAAGACTAGAAATAGGGACCGAAGAGAGGGTCCAACTCCAGCTTCCTCTAGAAAGGATTCTATGTCACACAAGTATTTACCCGGCCTAGCGGCCGCCCTGTTTGTAACGCTGCTGGCCTTGGGGTTGGCTCAGTTTCTGCCCCTGATTGGCGTCGCTCCCCTCGCACTTCTTTTGGGGATGGTCCTCGGGAATAGTCTCCTCCGTGCTCCCCAATTGAGCCCGGGCACCAAACTAGCAGAGAGCCGTTTCCTGGAGTACGCCATCATCCTCTTGGCCTTTACCATGGACACCAAAAATTTTGGGCAGATGGGTCTGCCCTCCCTGGCCTTTGTCAGCCTCATGTTCCTCCTTTCCCTCCTGGCCAGTTACCGCTTGGCTCAGAAGCTCGGCTTTTCCCAGGATGCGGCGACCCTCCTGGCTGGGGGAACGGCGATTTGCGGTTCCTCAGCGATTGGCGCGCTGAGTCCCATGACCCAGGCTTCCGAGCAGGAGAAGGGGACAGCGATTGTCCTGGTTAACCTTCTGGGAACCTTGCTGATGTTCCTCTTCCCCCTTGCCGCTGTCCTCCTCGACCTCCAGGACCTGCAGCAGGCCGCCCTAATCGGCGGTAGCCTGCAATCCGTTGGTCAGGTGGCAGCCGCGGCCAATCTCTTATCCCCGGCCATCCTTCCCTTGGCTATGCTCTTTAAGCTGACCCGGATTCTTTATCTGGTTCCCGTCCTCTTTTTCCTTGAATTTCGGAAAAAAGAACAAGCAACGGCACCAGCTAAGACGACTAATCCCTTACAAAAGGTCCCTTACTATCTCTACGGCTTTATCCTGGCCAGCCTGCTCAATGCCTGGCTAGATCTACCAGCACCGGTTAGCTCTAGCCTCCAGCAGTTAATGACTTGGCTCGAATGGCTAGCCCTAGCTGCCATCGGGCTGCGACTGGACTTGCGGACCTTTATGAAAAATGCCCCCATCTATGGATCCTATATCCTGGTAATTGGCCTGGTTCAATTTGTTCTAGCCCTGCTGGGCATTTGGGCCTTCGGCCTATAAGCTATTTAGAAATTGAAAAGGAGCAAGTCCCTACTGGATTTGCTCCTTTTTGAACGTTGAGCCCAATGGGCTTGCCCTTTCCCAGTGCTTGAATTGGGCTCAAAGATTCTGGAAATCAAGTATGAAAAGGGTTACAATGAAGGTAAGGAGGAAGACATGGTTGACAATCGCACCCTAGCTGTCCTGATGGAACTATTTGCAACGAAGCGAGAAAGTCTGTATGAATTAAGTATTCAGACAGGAATTGACAAGCATCAGCTGCAGTCGAATTTGGAGCTGGTGAATCAATTGCTGCAGGAGCATTCCTTACCTCAGCTTCAATTCCGAGACGGTGAGTTCCTGGTTTCGCCAGACCTCTACGCGCAAAAAGAAAAGGTCTTTTCCCTTTTTCGGAGTCGGCAAATTTATCTGTCACAGGAGGAAAGGCCGCTTCTGATTTATCTCTACACCTTTATTCGCAGAAATTTTATCGCCAATAGTGACTACCAAGAACTACTGAGTGTGAGTCGCAATACCACCCTGACGGATATTAAAAGTGTTAAGGAGCTCTGCTTAAAGTTCCAAGTCGGCTTCGACTATAGCAGGGCCAAAGGCTATCATTTGCTGGGGCGCGAAAAAGACAAGCACCGCTTGGCTCTCTATGCCATTAGTCGTTGTCTCCAATCTCCAATCGGTGTCTGGGCCCTGGATTATATCCTCCAAGCATGGGGCCAAGAAAATCCGATAGAAGAGTTGAAACTGGTTAGCCAACAAGCCTGTCAGGTTTATCAAGTTTCAGCCTTGGAAGGGAAGCTCGACGACTATCTCTATTTTTTGATTTTTTTCGCCCTACGTCAGGAACGGACGAGAAGCTCTATCTCTTGGGATTCTGAGCCCAGTCAAGGGATTGCGACAGCTTTTCTAGAACGATTGTGGCAGGCCTTGTGTTTCCGAGATAAGAGCCTGTTGGAGTTAGATCCTGCAACAGTGGCCTATCTCTCCCATTTGTTGCAGGGATGTTTGGAGGGGGAGGCTCAGGACAATTCATTCTACCAGCTGACCCTGGCAATCGTGGAGGAGATGGAACGCCTGTCGCTAGTCACCTTTGACCAGCGTTCTGAGATGATTGCAGGTTTACAACGCCACCTAATCCCCGCCTACTATCGCTTGACCTCGCGTGTAACTCCTGTTAATTCATATACAGAAACCATCAAGGAAGAGCATGCAGACTTATTTTATCTTGTAAAAAAAGCCTTGAGACCTTTGGAAGAACAGCTTGGTTTCGAAATACCGGATAGTGAGATCTCTTATTTTGTAATCCATTTTGGTGGTTACCTGGAAGCAGCTCAACAACCTTCCCAGCGTTACCAGGCCTTGGTTGTTTGCCCCAATGGAGTCAGTTCATCGTTGATTGTGAAGGAAAATTTACGGCAGTTATTTCCAAATATCTATTTTGCAGATAGCCATTCCATACAGGGCTGGGAGATGGTGGATGAGAAACAGTATGACATGGTCTTTGGAACGGTTAAAGTGGATACGGACTTGCCCTTTTTCCTTGTATCACAGGTGATGACTGCTAGTCATAAAAAAGAGCTATTCCATTTGGTCAATCGTCAGTTTCCCAATGCCGCTTATTTTCCATTGGAAATTGAGCAGCTTCTAGCGCTGATTGGACAACATGCGACCATTCATCAGGAGCAGACCCTAAAATATGAACTGGTACAGTTTCTCAATCAACGCTCATTAGAACAAAGGAGGAGCCCGATGTTAGAAGAATTACTAACAGCAGAGACCTTTCAAAGGTCTGAAGAAGAACTAGAATGGCAAGCAGCGATTGCCTTGGCAGCCCAACCTCTGCTTGACAAGGGAGCCATCCACCCGCGCTATATTGACGCCATGGTTAGGAAAGTCGAGGAGTTTGGCCCCTTTATTGACCTGGGGAAGGGCATTGCTATCCCCCATGCTCGGCCTGAAGATGGGGTTCAGGAACTGGGGATGTCCCTATTGGTGTTGGACAAACCCGTGTATCTTTTGGATGACCCCAAGCATCCCATTTCTCTGCTGATTTGTATAGCAGCTATTGATAATCACACCCATCTGAGAGCCCTCTCACATTTGACAAAAATTTTGCGGGATCCAGAAAATATTAGCCAACTTGTTGGTGCTCAGCAATTTACGGATATTCAAGATTTATTAAAGGAGGAACAGTAATATGGTAAGAATTGGAACAGCCTGTGGTTCAGGTTTAGGCTCAAGTTTTATGGTGCAAATGAATATTGAAGCGATTTTACGTGACTTAGGGGTCTCCGATGTTTCGGTCGAACATTATGATCTAGGCGGTGCAAACCCTAGCGAAGCCGATGTCTGGATTGTCGGCCGCGACCTAGCTGATTCAGCTACTCATTTAGGAGATGTGCGTATCTTGGACAGTATTATTGACATGGATGAGTTACGAGAGCTGGTTACAGCTATTTGTAAGGAAAAAGGCTTGGTATAACTTGTGTGAGGCATAGGCTTCTCATGCTACTTCCATTTCAATACTCAAATGATTTTAAATCCAGATGAGGCAGCAGCCCGAAACTTAGGTAAGTGGCAGCGAACGATGTGTGGATTTAAAGTAGAAAGGGTAGTACAAGGAAGATTCTTAAAGGAGACAGAATATGATACTGGATTTTCTGATTGATATTGCCAAAACGCCGGCAATCTTGGTGGCTCTGATTGCTATTTTGGGTTTGGCTTTGCAGAAAAAACCACTGGCCGATCTTATCAAGGGTGGTTTGAAAACCTTTGTTGGTTTTATTGTCGTTGGTGGCGGTGCAAATATTATTGTAAGTTCACTGGAACCCTTTGGACAGATGTTTGAACAGGCTTTTAACTTGAAAGGAGTTGTGCCCAACAATGAGGCGATTGTGGCACTGGCTTTGGACAAATATGGGACAGCCACCTCTTTGATTATGTTATTTGGTATGGTGTTTAATATTGCCATTGCCCGTTTTACCCGCTTCAAATATATTTTCTTGACCGGTCACCATACACTTTATATGGCGTGTATGATTGCCGTGATTATGAGCGTAGCAGGCTTTACCTCTGTTGGTCTGATTGTGATGGGAGGGTTAGCCTTGGGTCTCATCATGACCCTAGCTCCCGCCTTTGTCCAAAAATACATGATCCAATTAACGAGGAATGATCAAGTGGCCCTAGGCCATTTCAGCTCACTGGGCTACTGGTTAAGTGGGGTGATTGGTGGCTGGGTCGGTGATCCATCAAAGTCTACCGAGGATATTCACTTCCCTAAAGGCCTGTCCTTCTTGCGGGATTCGACTGTCAGCATTGCTATTTCCATGTCTTTGATTTATATGATTGTGGCCTTGTTTGCCGGCGGTGATTACATTCGTGAAAATCTCAGTGGTGGAACCAACAGCCTGGTTTATGCTCTGACCCTAGGAGGAACCTTTGCAGCAGGAGTCTTTGTCATTCTCGCTGGTGTGCGCCTAATCCTAGCAGAAATTGTTCCCGCCTTCAAAGGTATTTCAGAAAAGCTGGTACCCAACTCCAAACCAGCCTTGGACTGCCCCGTTGTCTATCCCTATGCTCCTAATGCCGTTTTAATCGGCTTTATCTCGAGCTTTGTAGGTGGCCTTGTGAGCATGATCGTACTAGCTTTGACAGGGGGAGTTGTGATTCTCCCAGGTGTTGTCCCTCATTTCTTCTGCGGAGCCACGGCAGGTGTTATCGGCAATGCTTCCGGAGGCGTTCGTGGAGCCATTGCTGGTGCTTTTATCCAAGGCGTTCTCATTAGCTTCCTACCAGTATTTCTCCTACCGGTGTTGGGAGACCTTGGCTTTGCCGGCTCCACCTTCTCCGATGCCGATTTTGGCCTCTCCGGTATTTTCTTAGGAGTTCTCGCCAAAAATGGTGGCACCTTGGCTGTCTCGCTCGGCATTTTTGCAGTCCTAGCTCTGATGTTTGCCTTATCCATTCTAAAAAAAGAAGGAAAGGCAGACTAAAGGCAAGAGAGTTTGTGTGATAGAAAAAGAAAGAGTCTAACAGCTTGGGGACAAGAAAGCTAAGCTGGTAGAAAAGAGCTTCTTTGAGTCCATGAGGACAAGAAGGAAACTCCCAAAAAGATAGCCCTATAATTTCTAGAGTGGGTAAATAATCCCAAATAGAGATTATAGGGCTTTTTGAGCGATAAAAGAGTGTTACATAGTATAATGAATTGTAGTCCTAAGAAAGGCATCTTCATGAAAAAACAAAGAAAGAAGAGTATAGTTCGTATCTTCCTACTTTTAATCGTAATTCCTATCTATATTTTCACCAATCTCAGTTGGCATCAAATTTATTATTATACCCACTCTCAAAAAACCGATAAGCGATTGACACCTATTGTCGTCATCTATAATTTGGGAGAGATTATGTTCAAACCCAAACGAGAAACGGATGGAAAATACGAATATGTTTATCCAGGTAATGCAATTAATTACCATGAATCGGATTCATTCTCATATTCCTTTGTAGGAGGTCAAGGATTCTCTCGCCTTCACACTTCTGTTGGAGTTTTTAATCGCAATGATAATACAAGGATTTCCTTCGAGCTAGATCCGAAGCTAAAAATAAAATATATTATTCAATTTTATCCGAATAATATCACAGAAGAAAAGCCTACTCCTGAAGATCAAGCCATGGTTGACCGTTACGTTAAACAGCTAACAGATCATGTCCTTGAAACTCGTGTCACACCTCCTATTTTCAATATCCAATGGCTCTATGATCTGACTTTTGATGAGAAGAAGGTGCTTCATCTTGAAGATGAATGAATTTACGGTGAATCTTTAGATTATCCAGAATTCGTGATACCTTTGCCCTATTAGATAAGGGATTTTATTGAAGGAAATGATCTTTAGAGTCGAGGAATCGTGATCAAGAAAGGCATCTTTATGAAAAAACAAAGAAAGAAGAGCATAATTCGTACCTTCCTACTTTTAGTTCAATCTATATTTTCATCAATCTCAGTTGGCATCAAATCTATTATTACACTCACTCCCCAAAAAGCGATAAAAAACTGACTCCGATTGTCGTTATTTATAATCTGGGAGAGATTATGTTCAAACCCAAACGAGAAACGGATGGAAAATATGAATATGTGTCTCCAGGTAATGCCATTAATTATAGTGAAACAAAAAATATTACTTTTTCTTTTGACGATGGAGATGGGACACGAAAATATATGGTGGGTTTTAGTAGTTATGAACACAAACAACAAATTCTAATTAGTTATAGTTTGTCTCAAAATTTAGAAATAGTATCTATTTATAAATACACCCCAGATGATATTACCGAGCAAAAACCTTCTCCGAAAGACCAAGCCATGGTTGATCGCTACGTCAAAAAGCTGACAGACCACGTCCTGGAAACCCGAGTCACACCACCTCTCTTCAATCTCCAATGGCTTTATGATCTGACTTTTGATGAGAAGAAGGTGCTTCATCTTGAAGATGACTAGTCTCCTTTCCAGTCCAAAAAAGCACTCGAATGTCTGATTCGAGTGCTTTTTAGTAGAAGTTACATTTGTTCAGGTGCTTCGACGCCCAAGAGGCGGAGTGCTTCTTTGAGGACGAGGCCGGTTGCATAGCTGAGGGCTAGGCGGCTTTCGCGTTCTGGGCTTTCTTCCAGGATGCGGGTGTGGGCATAGTATTTGTTAAAGTGTTGCGCCAGATTGATGGCGTATTTAGCGATAATCGAAGGTTCGAACTGGTTGGCAGCTCGTTCGATCACGCGGCTGAAGTCTTGGAGGATTTTCAAGATTTCCCAGCTTTCGCTGTCTTCCAAATGGTAGTGAGCTTCTGGATTTGCTTGGTAGTCAGCCTTCCGCAAGATGGATTGAATCCGTGCATAGGCGTATTGGACATAAGGACCAGTTTCCCCTTCGAAGGAGAGCATGGCTTCCAAATCAAAGTCGTAACCATTCATGCGGTCGGTCTTCAGATCGTAGAACTTAATCGCCCCAACTCCGACTTGGCGCGCCACCTCTTCCTTGTTGGGAAGGTCTGGGTTTTTAGCAGCAATTTGTTGCTCGGCACGACTGATGGCCTCAACAATGGTTGGTTCGAGCAAGATAATATTGCCCTTGCGCGTTGACAATTTTTTCTTGTTTTTGGTGACCAAACCAAAAGGAATATGGGACATGTCTTTGACCCAGTCATAGCCCATTTTTTCTAAAACGGCATTGAGCTGTGCAAAATGGCCCGATTGTTCGTGCCCAGTAATGTAGATATTTTTGGCAAAATCGTAGGTCCGTTTCCGATAGAGGGCAGTCGCAAGGTCACGGGTGATGTAGAGGGTTGCCCCGTCAGATTTTTTAATCAAGGCAGGGTTGAGGTTGAAGTCCTCCAAATCCACGATCGATGCTCCACGAGATTCCTCTAGCAGGTTTTTCGCTTCGAGAATCTCAATGATTTCATCCATCTTGTCATTGTAGAAGGCTTCTCCATTGTAGCTGTCAAAGTCAACATTCAACAGCTTGTAAATCCGGTTGAATTCTACCAAGCTTTCAGAGCGGAACCATTCCCAGAGTTCCCAGGCTTCCTTGTCGCCCTGCTCGAGCTTGAGGAACCATTCCCGTCCTTGTTCATCCAGTTCAGGCTTGGTTTCCATTTCCTCGTTGATGCGGACATAGAGTTTTAACAATTCAGAAATTGGGTTGGCTTCAACAGCTGCCTTATCGCCCCAAAGCTTGTAGGCCACAATTAAAAGACCGAATTGTTTCCCCCAGTCACCGAGGTGGTTGATTCGGACAGCAGTGTAACCAAGTTTGTTAAAGAGATTGGCCAAGGCATCCCCGATAACGGTCGACCGCAAATGACCGACTGAGAATGGTTTAGCGATGTTGGGGCTGGACATATCAATGGTGATGTTTTGCCCCTGACCAATGTTCTGAGCCCCGTAGGTCTCTTTTGCTTCGATAATAGAACGGAGAATCTGGTCTCCCATGCCAACCTTGTCTAAGAAAAAGTTGACATAAGGTCCGGTTGCAACGACTTTTTCAAAACCAGTTGTGTCAATGGCCTCAGCGATCTCTGTAGCAATCACGGCAGGTGCCTTGCGTAGGACCTTGGCCAGGCTAAATGCTGGGAAGGCAATGTCTCCCAAATCAGAGGATTTAGGGGTTTCTAAAAGGTCCAAAATGGCTGCTTCATCAAGATTTTCGATTTGAGCTGCTAGCCGTTGGGCCACTAATGCTTTTTGGTTCATAATTTCTCCTTTTTTACTTTATTTTATCATAAGGCAGGACCTAAATCCAACAGGTACAGGCTGATAAAAAATTTGTTATAATTGAAACAGAATGCGTGAGGAAAGACCATGAAAAAAGTAGAAAGACAGAATTTGATGCGGCAGTTGCTGGAAGAGCAGCGCTTTTACCGGCAGCAGGAACTGCAAGCGGCCTTGAAGGCCGCTGGAGTAGTTGTGAGCCAGGCGACCTTGTCTCGGGATATGAAGGAGCTGGGGGTGGAGCGGCAGCTGTCCAGTCAAGGTTCCTCTTTTTACCGTCTGCCGCGGCTTGAGGCTGAATCTGGATTGGCCGATGCGGCTCTTTATGTGCAGAAAATTGACCGGGTTGATTTCAGCCTGGTTTTGCATACTGGTCTGGGTGAAGCCTCGGTCTTGGCCAATAGCCTAGATGCCAGTGGCGATCCGCGGATTTTGGGAACCATTGCAGGAGCTGACACGCTGTTGGTCGTGACGCGTTCCAGTCAGGATGGTGCCAGCCTCGAGCGGGATATCCGCTCCTATGTTGAGGAGGATCTATGAGTCAAACTAAACTATCACCAGGCATGCAGCAGTATGTCGATATGAAAAAAGATTACCCCGATGCCTTCCTCTTTTTCCGCATGGGGGATTTTTATGAACTTTTTTATGAGGATGCGACCCGAGCGGCGCAGATTCTAGAGATTTCCATTACCTCGCGCAATAAAAATGCGGCGGACCCCATTCCCATGGCAGGGGTTCCCTACCATTCAGCCCAGCAGTACATTGACACCCTGATTGAGCAGGGCTACAAGGTTGCGATTGCTGAGCAAATGGAGGATCCCAAGCAGGCCAAGGGCGTGGTTAAGCGAGAGGTTGTTCAGGTTGTCACGCCAGGGACCAGTCTCGATGGTCCTAGCCGGGATGGCCAGAATAATTTCTTAGTAGCCCTTTATAGCAAGGGGCAGGGCTTTGGCCTAGCTCATCTGGATTTGGCTACCGGGGAATTTGGAGTGACCCAGCTGGATCGTTGGGATTTGGTCTTGAGTGAAATCCGTAATCTCCAGGCCAAGGAAGTGGTGCTAGCGGGCCAGGTTTCAGAGGAGCAAGAAGCCCTTTTGAGCCAGCAGTTGCAGCTTCTGGTTTCCTGGGTGGACAAGCCCTTGGATGCCAGTCCCCTCCTACCGTCGACCTTGTCAGAGTTGGCCTTTTTGGCAGCAGCTAGTCTGTTGGCTTATATTTACCAGACGCAAATGCGGGATCTGGACCATTTGAAGCCGGTTGAGGTCTATCAAATTGCGGACTCCCTCCGCATGGATTTTGCGACCAAACAAAGCCTAGATCTAACCGAGCATGCGCGAACGGGCAAGAAGCAGGGGTCTTTATTAGGAGTTTTGGACCAGACACGGACGGCCATGGGGTTGCGGCTGTTACGCCGCTGGATTCAACAGCCGCTCTTGGACAAGGATAAGATTGAGCAACGGCAGGAGCAGGTGACGATCTTGCTGGAGGCCTTTTTTGAACGCCAGGACTTGGTTGAGAGCCTGAAGGGGGTCTATGATATTGAGCGTCTGGTGAGTCGGGTGTCCTTTGGGAAGACCCTGCCCAAGGATCTCTTGCAACTATCGGCAACCCTGGGGCAGGTGCCGCAAATCCGGCAACTCTTATTGAGTCTGGAGCAAGCGGCCTTGGAGCCCCTGGTTCAGGGCTTGGATCCCTTGGAAGAGCTCTATGCCTTGATTGATGCGGCCATCGACCCGGAGGCTCCCAACCAACTTATGGATGGCGGTCTGATCAAGACTGGCTTTGATCCCGTGCTAGACCAATACCGCAAGGCTTTGCGGGAAGGGACCTCCTGGCTGGCGGATTTGGAGAGCCGGGAACGTCAGGCGACAGGGATTAACAATCTCAAGATTGATTACAACCGCAAGGATGGTTACTATTTCCATGTCACCCAGTCCCAACTCAGCCATGTGCCCGACCACTTTTACCGCAAAGCGACGCTGAAAAATTCGGAGCGCTTCGGTAGTCAGGAACTGGCGCAAATTGAAGGCCAGCTCTTGGAGGCTCGGGATCAATCATCGCAATTGGAGTACGATCTCTTTATGCGGATCCGGGAAGAAGTTGCCAAGTATATGCCGCGCCTGCAAAGTTTGGCCGGGGCCTTGGCCAGTGTTGATGTTTTGCAAAGTCTGGCTTTTGTGGCCGAAAGCCAGCTCTGGGTCAAGCCGACCTTTAACCAGACGGGGCAGATTCATGTGCTGGAAGGTCGCCATCCGGTGGTTGAAGCAGTCTTGGGCCGTCAGTCCTATATTCCCAACAGCCTGGTTATGGCGCCCGAGGATCGGATCCAGTTGATTACCGGCCCAAATATGAGCGGGAAATCGACCTATATGCGTCAGATCGCGATTATGGTGATCCTGGCTCAGTTAGGCTCCTATGTTCCGGCCAAGGAGGCTGACCTCCCCATTTTTGATGCCATCTTTACCCGTATTGGGGCGGCTGACGATTTGGTTTCCGGCCAGTCTACCTTTATGGTCGAGATGATGGAAGCCAATCAAGCCGTCCAGCACGCTAGCCCCCAGTCGCTGATTCTTTTTGATGAGCTGGGCCGTGGGACAGCAACCTACGATGGTATGGCCTTGGCCCAAGCCTTGATTGAATACATTCATGATAAAGTGGGAGCCAAAACCTTCTTTGCAACCCACTACCATGAGTTAACGGACCTCGAAAACCATCTGTCGGGTCTGGCCAATGTCCACGTTGCCACCTTAGAAGAAGGTGGAACAGTGACTTTCCTCCACAAGATTGAACCCGGCCCGGCCGACCAGTCTTATGGGATTCACGTGGCGAAAATTGCCGGTCTCCCCAGGGAACTATTGACGCGAGCCCAGGTCATTCTGGATGGACTGGAAAGCCAGGATGTGCGTCCCCAGACTGGGCAACTGGATCTCTTCCTGGTTCCAGAAGCTCCGCCGGTCCAGCCCCACCCCCTATTGGAACAACTAAAAACTGTCAATCTGAGCCAGATGACTCCCCTAGAAGCCTTGTTGTTCTTGGATCAGGCTCAGAAAGAGTTACAGGCAGAGTAACAGAATCAGCCTAGCTAGAATTTTGAAAGGAGATGCATTGCTTTACATTTGGAATTATTTAAAAAAACATCCCCAGCTGCTAGCTTTAGATATTCTTGCAGCGACCTTATTTGTAATGGTCAACCTGGGCTTGCCGACTTTTTTGGCACGGATGATTGACCAGGGAATTGTGGCCGAAGACGAGTCCCGGATTTATTTCTGGGGCTTCGTGATGCTGGTCACGGTCCTAGTTGGCATCTTGGGTCGTTTTTTACAGACCTATGCCGGTAGTCGTTTGACCAATAAGATGATCCGCGATATGCGTTTGGATATTTACAAGCAGCTCCAGTACTATTCCCACCAGGAATACGAACAAATCGGGGTTTCTTCTCTGGTAACTCGGATTACCAGTGATGCTTTCACCCTGATGCAGTTTGCGGATCAGACCTTGAAATTTGGGGTGATTACTCCCTTGATGTTGTTGTCAAGCTTGGTGATGGTCTTTGTGACCAGCCCGTCCTTGAGTTGGATTGTGGCCTTTTCCATTCCTTTCTTGGTCTTGGTGATTTGGTATGTGGCGGTGGCCAGCCGTCCGCTATCGGAGAAACAACAAGAAAGTTTGGATCGGATCAACCATTTTGCCCGGGAAAATTTGACCGGTTTGCGCGTGATTCGGGCCTTTGGGCGCGAAGCGTTTCAAGAGGACCGCTTTGCCCAGGAAAATGACCGTTACCAGGCCAATTCCAACCGGCTCTTTAAGTTGACCGGTTTGACCGACCCCCTCTTTGCCCAGATTATTATTGCGATGATTGTGGCTATTGTCTGGTTTGCCCTGGCTCCTTTGAACCAGGGGCAGATTCAAATTGGGGTGGTGGTGGCCTTTATTGAATACAGCTTCCATGCCCTCTTATCCTGCTTGCTGTTGGCAGGTCTCTTCACCATGTATCCCCGGACAGCCGTTTCTGCTCGCCGTCTTCAGGAGATCATGGATATGCCCCTGTCGATTTCGCCTAATGAAGACGGAGTGACGGAAACAGAGACCAAGGGCTACTTGGAGTTTGATCGGGTGACTTTTGCCTATCCGGGTGAAACGGAAAATCCGGTCTTACACGATATTTCCTTCAAGGCCCAGCCAGGTCAAACCATTGCCTTTATTGGCTCTACGGGTTCAGGGAAATCTTCCTTGGTCCAGTTGATCCCCCGCTTCTTTGACGTAACCTTGGGGCGGATCTTGATCGATGGGGTTGATGTGCGTTCCTATAACCTGAAAGCCCTCCGCCAGAAGATTGGCTTTATTCCGCAGAAGGCGCTCTTATTTACCGGTAGCATTGCCGAAAACCTACGCTTCGGGAATGCCCAGGCTGATCAGGAAGACTTGGAGAGCGCCTCTGACGTGGCCCAAGCCTTGGAGTTTATTCAAAGTAAGGAAGACCAGTTTGAAACCCATCTAGCCGAAGGCGGCAGCAACCTATCCGGTGGTCAAAAGCAACGCTTGTCGATTGCTCGTGCCTTGGTGAAGGAACCAGAGATTTACATCTTTGACGACTCCTTCTCCGCCCTGGATTACAAAACCGATGCCCTTTTGCGGGCCAGACTCAAAGAAGTGACCCAGAACGCAACCGTTTTGATTGTGGCGCAAAGGGTTGGAACGATCATGGATGCCGATCAAATTATTGTTTTGGATAAGGGTGAAATTGTGGGTCGTGGAACCCATGAGGAATTGCTGGAAACCAATACAATCTATCGTGAAATCGCAAATTCGCAGCTGAATAGAGGGGAGGAGTAGATTGTGAAAGAAAATAACTTCAAACGTCTCTGGACCTATCTGCGTGCTTACCGGGCGAGTGTTTATCTAGCGGTGGCTTTCAAGGTTCTCAGCATTGTTATGTCCGTTTTGGAGCCCTTTGTGCTGGGTTTGGCCATCACAGAGTTGACCCAGAATCTCCTCGATATGGCTCAAGGGAAGGCCAGTGGCCTCAATGTTTCCTATATCTTCTGGATTCTGGTCCTCTACCTCATCCGGGGAACCCTGTATTCAGTTGGAGCCTACTATGCTAACTACTTTATGACCAATGCGGTGCAGGCGACCGTTGGCGACCTGCGTAAGGAGTTGAGCCACAAGGTCAACCACCTGCCCGTTTCCTACTTTGATCGCCAGCAGTTTGGAGATTTGCTCGGACGTTTCACGACAGATGTCGAAACCGTCTCAAATGCCCTCCAACAAAGCTTTTTACAGATTATCAATGCCATTGTCACCATTGTTTTGGTGTTGGCGATGGTTTATTCCATCAATCTGCCTCTAGCTCTGGTCGTGACCCTGATTATCCCGCTGACCTATTTTACATCCAGCAGAATTCTCAAGTTTTCCCAACCTTCCTTTAAGCGTCAAGCCGATATTGTGGGAACATTAAATGGGTTTGTGCAGGAGCACCTGACTGGTTTCCAGATTGTAAAACTCTATGGCCGTGAAGACGAGACCGTGGAGGAATTTCAAGCCATCGTGGATGAGTTAGAAGAAGTTGGCTTCCAAGCTGGTTTCCGCTCCGGTCTCATGGCTCCCCTCCTCCACGGACTATCCGACTTTGCCTATGTCATTATCGCCTTTCTCAGCGGTCTCCAGGTCTTGGCGGGTCGTTTGACCATCGGGAACATGCAGGCTTTTGTCCAGTATGTCTGGCAAATCAGCCAACCCGTACAAATTTTGACCCAGATCTCGGGCCAGCTCCAAAGTGCCCAGTCCTCACTGGATCGGATTTTCCAAGTCTTGGATCAACCAGCAGAAAATGCGACCGGTGAAACAGCCCTTGCCCAACCGCTTAGCGGTCAGGTAACCTTTGACCAAGTCTCCTTTAGCTATAGTGCGGACAAACCGCTGATTCAAAATTTTAACCTAGAAGTTGAACCAGGCCAAATGGTGGCCATTGTTGGTCCAACAGGGGCCGGCAAAACAACCCTGATCAACCTGCTTATGCGCTTCTATGATGTGGATGGCGGGGCGATCCGTGTCGATGGTCGGGACATCCGCAGCATTGACCGCCAGGACTACCGCCGGCAGTTCGGGATGGTCCTGCAGGATGCCTGGCTGTACGAGGCCAGCATTGAGGAGAACCTGCGCTTCGGGAACTTAGAGGCGACCCATGAGGAGATTGTGGCGGCCGCCAAGGCGGCCAATGTGGATTATTTCATCCGCAGCCTTCCAGGTGGTTACAAGATGCAGATGAACCAAGAGTCCAGCAACATCTCTCTCGGTCAGAAACAATTGCTGACCATCGCCCGGGCCCTCCTCGCTGATCCGAAAATCCTGATCCTGGATGAGGCAACTAGCTCGGTCGACACCCGCTTGGAGCTGCTGATCCAGAAAGCCATGAAAACGCTCGTGCAAGGACGGACCAGCTTTGTCATTGCCCACCGCCTCTCCACCATTCAAGAAGCCGATAAGATCCTGGTCCTTAAAGAAGGCCAGATCATCGAACAAGGAACCCACACAAGCCTCTTGGCCGACCAAGGCTTCTACTACGACCTCTATCAAAGCCAATTTGCGCGTGATGAGGAATAAATGGATTTCATCCCCAGCTGAAAACAGCTGGGGTATTTTTGAAAATAAGTAAGCGCGCTATAACCAAGTATATGAAAAAGGTTCCAGAGTTGATTGACTCGGGAACCTTTTTTATTGACAATTCTTCTGTATGATTTCAGACCATGGCAAATAGTCCTCTAGAACCTCTATTT
>NZ_JACBXX010000193.1 GCF_013415245.1 Streptococcus danieliae
TTGGTTCTTATGGCCAATAACCTCCTCAAATATGGGAAGAGGAGTACCTAAAAAGAAAAGGAGAGACTCATTTCAACGAATGAATCTCTCCTTTTTATACTTTACGGGACTTTTTGTCCCAAGCTCATGAAATAAATAAGAATATCCCTGTATTTTAGTGTATAATATTTTAAGATAGGAGGTCTATTCTATGAATCTGAAAAAGCACAAACTCTATTTTGCTACTTTTTTTACCGATATGCTCTCGAACTTCGGGGATACTGTCTATAGTCTCGCACTCATGAACTATGTATTGCTGGTTCCTCAGAAGGAACAAGCGATCGCACTCGTCAGCATCTCTGAATCCTTACCAATTCTCTTTAGTATCCTCATGGGCTATTGGGCTGACCAAAAAGAAAAAAAAGTAGACTGGATTCTCTACAGTCAAATCAGTCGTTTCGCCCTCTACCTCCTAGCTGGTTTCCTGCTCCAGTTTGATCCAGCCCTCATTTTAGTCCTCGCCCTCGTAGGCATCAATTTCTTTTCTGATTTAGTTGGTAAATTTGAAAACAGCCTGTTTCTCCCTCTTAAGGTACAACTCCTCCCCCCAGAGGAAAGAGAAACCCTCCTTGCCACCACGCAAGGGATCGAAGCTAGTAGCTCCATTGTTTTTCAATTCATCGGAGCAGCCCTGATCAGTTGGATTAGCTATAGTCAACTAGCCTTTCTAAATGCCACTACCTTTTTACTAGCAGCTCTCCTCACCCTATATCTCCGCCCCCATCTATTAAGAAGGGCTACTGTTCCTGTTACTCACTCTGAAGAAAAACAAGGACTTATCTCTTCTATAAAGGAAGCTCTTCAGCAAATGAAGCAAACTCCTAAAATGATTCCTTTGCTGAGTATTTTAGCCAGCATCAATGGCATTTTCTCCATTTTAATTCCTCTAATCCTAGCCACCATCGCCTCCAACCCTGACTTCGCCATCTTGTCGGCGGCTTCCACTGTTGCTGGTGTCTCCGTTATCTTAGGAATTAGTTCGATCCTAGGAAATATTCTCATTTCCACTCTCTTTAAAAACCTTTCTCTCCTTCACATCATCCAGGCTACCTGCCTCTTAGCTCCACTACTCTTTTTAAGCTTTCTAAGCCAGCTCCCCTCCCTAGTAATCCTCTGTATCTTTTTCATGGGGATTCTCATGGGCTGTATCCAGCCCAAGGTATCTGCCTATTTCATGAGCCACCTTCCCATTGAACAACTGGGCATCCTCAGCTCTAGTATCTCAACTTTATTGCAAGCCACCATCCTTGTCAGTCAGCTACTATTTTCAGGATTGCTTTTAAGCTTACCGCTCTCCTGGATTCTCTTCCTGTTCCTCGCCCTAGCCATCAGCCTAAACGTCTTTCTACTTCACAATAGACAAAAACTCAAAGATTAATTCTAGAAGAAGCATTGATTTTCAACGAATATACACAAAAGCAGAGACCAGATCAAATCTAGTCTCTGCTTTTTAGCTGAATCCCAAAACTCTGGACTCACTTTGACTGCTCCTGCGAGCTATCTTCAATGACAACCTTCTTAGACCAAGGAGTTTTATGATTCTCCACAAAATTCCCAAAGTCATCTTCCTCTTCGGAACTATCCTCCTCATCAGAGCTTTCTAGCTCATCCTGATCCTGATTTTCTTCATTCAAATCCACTGTACCAAACAACTGGAATGAACTACTTCCTTTAGAAGAAGCCGAATTCGACTGTACCAAGATCCATCCACCAACAACAAGACCGACTAATACCAAAAGCAACAAAACTTTTTTCATGATAATCTCCTTACACTAATATCATTCTATATAACAAGGATATTTTATCAAACTTTCACACGGCTTTCCAGATTTTTCCACATTTTATCTGATTCCCTTACATGAAAACACTCCATAAATTCAGAAAAATTCCTTTATTTTAACGACTATCAACAGAGTTTTTACCCTTCTCCAATCCCTGAATTGTCTCAGAAATAGCTTCTGACAAATAATAACAATCCAAGAACTCCGCAAACCGCTGGCACTCTTTCATCGTATCTAAAGCAGCTTTATCCCCTTGCAGATAGGCTAAGTGAGCCCGACAAAATTTCAGCTGTAGCCGTTCAAAAACATCATTTTCCAGAATGTCTAAAGATTGAATTAGGCGAATCAATTTACTAGCCCGACGTTCTTCTCCCCTATCTAATAGAATCGCTAAAGTATTCAACAAAATGCTATTAACTCTCCGCCTATTTTCATCGATCTGTATATAAAACTGCGTACGAGATAAAAGCTCCTGAGAAAACAAGTCCAAGGTTGGTGTACTTAAGGAATCACAGGCGTTCGCTAATATCCATAACTCATAAAAACACCACTCCTCTACCGAAAACAGGTAATCCGTAATAACTTCTATTTCGCTAGCAGGAATCGGATAGTCCGAATCACACCGATTTAAAAAGACAATCGAGTAGAGGCTAATTTCTAGTCCCTCTCACACCACCGTGCGTGCCGTTCGGCACACGGCGGTTCAACTAACTTTTAACGCATGTCGTTTAAGATAGAAATCTAGACAAGAAACCAGTCCTCTTTTAGTAAGGGCTGGTTTTGATATAGCTCGCTTTAAGACTGACTTTTGTGCCACTAGTTGATAGTGGTTACCCCAGCCAGATACTTTATCGGCTATCCATTTCGGAACACCTAGTTTCAGAAGTCCCCATAGTCGTCTCGATTTTTTCTTCCATTGCTTCCAGATAATGACTCGGATACGAGTTCGTAAACGCTCATCTATTTGCGTCAGTATCGTCTTCATATTACCAAGTGAGAAGTAATTTACCCAACCGCGGATAACCCAATTTAATCGTTCAATCCGTGTCGTTAGGTCAATGCTCCACTTCCTCGTCGTTAGTCGCTTCAGCTTGCGCTTAAAACTCTGTACACTATCTTGATGGGGACGGCATTTCCAGCCTTTCGGAGAAAATTT
>NZ_JACBXX010000043.1 GCF_013415245.1 Streptococcus danieliae
GAAGAGCTAAAAAACTACGCTAAGGCTCCATATACAACACCCAAATAAGAAAAAAGACTAGCCAAATCCCTTGGGGCACAAGGGGTTAGCTGGTCTTTGTCTATTTTTAGGTGATAAAGTCGGGATTATAGCACATCCCCTACTTTCTGTCTGAAAATCACCTGCTGTCTCAGGATTACCATTCAGGACATTTGAGTGACCTTTTGAAACATTCTACGGCTACTGGCTTTTTTTGGTGGTAAACTAAAGAGGCAAACAAATTCCTCGGGAGATTTTTTATGAACCACTCTTTTATCTACACTATCCTTATTGCAAGAGCTTTTGAACTAGCACTCGCCGCCTATCTGAAGATTCTCTCACCCTCGATAGTGATTCCTATCACTTTTTGGACCCTTATCTCAGTCATCATCTTCGGAATCGCCAATCAAGGTTTTTACAAAAAACAACCAAAAAAGAATATCCAGCGAAGAAGGCGACTACTCCTTAAAACGATTAGACTGCCCTACTTCTTATTTATGCTTATGAATCTGGTCTTCCTCTACACTTCTCATTCGCCTCTAGCTATCTTCGCCCAAACAAGCATCCTCATTAATTGGCATGCCCTGCTTTATGTACTCATTCTGAGCCAGTGCCGCATAAAAGGGGAAGCGGACTAAGGTTCGACCACCTCTTCTTCGCGCAAAAACAAGGAAACCACTCTCCATTTGGAAAGTGGTTCTTTTAAACAACAGCAATTGCTTGAGGTTCAAGCCTATTTACGAAGCAAACTCCAATCAGTCATCAAAATAGAAAACACTCCGATTCCTTGATTTGGAAACTCGGGAGTGGGACAGAACTAAATTTGAAAAAATTTAGTTCTGTCCCAGCCTCGACCGCTCTCTGGTTTCTAGGCTCGGATTCACTAGCCTCGCTTTTTTATTTCTAGGCTCGGGGTAAAAATGTCCACTGGACATTTTTACTTATCTCCTTTGTTGCGGATGACGAAGCCGGTTTTCTTTTCGCTGGAGGTGTTTTGTGGTTTTTGGTTTTTATTTTTACGGTAGCGGTTGTCGCGGTCATAGCGGTCGTTGCGGCGGTTGTCGCGATAATTGTCACGACGGTTCCGGTCGCGGTTTCCGGAGCGGTAGCCACCGTCACGGCGTCCGCCGCGTCCCCGTCCACCATGGCTATTGCCAGAGGGTTTAAATGGCAGTGGTTTTTCACGGGCAATTTCTACTTCTGGTAGGTCTGCTGGGTCTTGTACCACTAGGGTTAGAATGTAAGCTGCCAATTCTTCTGGAGAAAATTCACTCGCCAATTGCAGGGCGTCCTTGCTGACTTTAGCAGCCTTGGCTGCAAAATCTTCTGCCGCAAAGTCGCGTTCAATTTTCCCAAGTGCAACTTTCTTTTTCGCTTGGTAGGCTTCTTCTGCTGTTGGTGGTTTGAGGCCCTTCATCCGTTTTTTGGTCAAGTTCTCAATAATTTGCAGGTAGCCCATCTCATTTGGAGAAACAAAGGTTACGGATTGACCAGATTTACCAGCCCGACCTGTACGACCAATACGATGGACATAGCTCTCCGGGTCTTGTGGAATATCGTAGTTGTAGACATGGGTTACACCGGAGATGTCCAAACCACGCGCTGCAACGTCTGTTGCGACCAAGACATCCAAGTTGCCATTTTTGAAATCTCGAAGCACACGGAGGCGTTTGCCCTGATCCAAGTCTCCATGGATTCCTTCAGCACGGAAACCACGAATTTTCAAGCCACGAGTCAACTCATCAACCCGACGCTTGGTCCGACCAAAGACAATGGCTAATTCCGGCTGCTCCACATCCATCAGCCGCGTCATAGTATCAAACTTCTCTTGCTCTTTGATCCGGATATAGTATTGATCAACCAATTCTGTGGTCAATTCCTTGGCAGCAATTTTGACATGCTCCGGCTCTTTCATAAATTGCACACCAATCCGCTTAATCGCATCTGGCATGGTTGCTGAGAAAAGCAAGGTTTGACGATCTGCAGGCACGCGCTCAATAATCGCTTCAATATCATCCAAGAAGCCCATGTTCAACATCTCATCGGCCTCATCCAAAATCAAGGTTTCAATCTTATCCAGCTTCAAAGCCTTGCGTTTGATCAAGTCCAAGAGACGACCCGGTGTTCCCACCACAATATGCGCCCCGGCCTTCAAAGCCTTGATTTGCTTCTCAATGCTGGATCCCCCATAAACAGAGCGAACTCGCACTCCCTTGGAGCGCCCGAAACGGAACAACTCTTCCTGACTCTGAACTGCCAATTCCCGCGTTGGCGCAATTACCAAGGCCTGAATCGTCGCCTCTTGTGGTCTAATTTTTTCTAAGGTTGGCAAACCAAAAGCAGCCGTTTTCCCTGTACCAGTCTGTGCCTGACCAATAACGTCTTTGCCAGTCAAGGCCAAGGGAATCGTCTGCTCCTGAATGGGGCTGGCTTCTTCAAAACCGGCTTTCTCAATTTCAGTCAATAATTCTTGCGATAAACCTAATTCTATAAATTTCAATGGTATCTTCTTTCTATCAAATCGATTCGGATGGACCTCTTACAATTTCGGTCCCTATCCCCAGGAACAGGCGATGAGATGCCATCCATTTTGAGCACACGCTCCCATCCCACCAACTTCATTGTAACTTATCCAGTATACCACAATAGACACGGAAATAGGTAAAAAGTCCCTCATTTTCACAAAAAATGAAAATGGAATGAAAAAATGCTAAATTTCAAGTTGAAATTAGCCACCACTAAGAAATTCCTTTGGTGACTTGTAGTCCAAACATTTTTTAGGATAATTGTTTATCCAATTTTCAATAAAAGCGACTTCTTTGGGAGTTGTTTCTTTGGTCCCTTTTGGTAACCACCTGCG
>NZ_JACBXX010000186.1 GCF_013415245.1 Streptococcus danieliae
CTCACTTGTTGTAAGACTTGCCCTCGCTTGATTTCGTTATTGATTGTTTGAGGAGCTCTTCCAAGTAGGCGAGCAATTTCTCGATTGGATTTTCCTTCTTTGTTCCATCGTTCAATGTAGCGACGATCATTAATTGTCAAATGTTTTCCTTTTGTTGTATAATTGTTTTGCATCTCTGTGCCCTTCCTTTTGTTTGTGGTGAACAACAAGTATAGCACGGAGGTGTTTTCTTATACCTTACAAAAGGATTTCATTTGACAACAGGGACTTTTGAAGCTGTTTTGAGGGCTAAACCAAGGCTATCATTAGCCTTGGCCAATTAGCCTAACAGCTCCAAACCTATTATCAAATGAAATCAGACAACTCATCAGAATGAGTTGTAGTACTTATCTAGCAGATAGGATGGGTGGCTAACTTCATTTTAAAATTTTTGTTGTGGAGGAGGATTCCGTGATTCAGAAGTTATGACTGTGTTACACTTGACAATCCATGAATAGATTATCAAGTAGTAGTAATGATTATTTCATAGAAGGAGGGAATTTATGATTAATTTGCATCAAGAAGTACTGAAGTTTGATATTACAGGTATTTTAGGTTCTGAAATTAATCAGCATATTGATTTTTATAATGAGGGGGTTGAGGAAGCTTATGAGGCAATAAAAATTAATGATGAGAGAAGAGCATTATCTATTTTACGAGTATTAAAATCGAATTTAGATAGAGAATATAAGTATTTTGATCTAAAGAGATTCTGGAATTTCAATTCTTTAAATAATGCATACAGCTATGTTAATGGCATAAATAAAGCAAGTAGAGCATTAGTAGGTACACCAAATTATAGAAATATGAGTTCAATGCTATACGATATAAAAAGTTATATGACTAGATGTAGATATAAAGAGGATGTGTTGTATGGGAATAAATTTGCTTTAGCTGTGGATAATCGATTAGATGAGATTACAAATCAAAAAGATCATTTACATACAGAGATGGTGCTTCAAAAGATTAAACACTTTTATCTTCATCCAGGGAAAGGTACGGCAAAAGAATGTAGTAAACTTTTTAATAAGCTATCTATTGAAAGTTTAGAACTTTATGTCTTTAAAGAATATTTTGAGAGATATTTAAAATAACTTTTTCAGAGCTTTAGCTTTCTCTCCCTTTACTTTGTATATAATAATTTTATAGTATTTCTAAAATATCGTCATATACTAAAAGTGAATATTTAAGAGTTTCTCCTGAGTCTTGGTCTCTGACAGCAAGCTAGGTTGATGCTTAACTAACCAGGAAGGGGAATAGGTGCTTAAAAGATATTTTGGAATTGGGCACCTATGGCTTAGATCCGGAAGCCTCTGTTGAAATTTTTGATATGGAAAAATTTGAAGAAGCTATTCAAAGTAATCATTTTGATCAAATTTACATCCCTAACAATGAGGATTGTGATATTTATGAATATGCTTTTTTAGTCGATGGTAGAATCTTGATTGCTATGGAGAAGTGACGGTTGTTTTTGAATCTAACGGAGGGGAAAGATAGTGGAGGCCCTATGCAAACACAGGAAGAAATGATGCGTTTAGTACCCGAAAAATTGCGGGAAATTGAAGAAGCTTATGGTGTTGAGGTTTTATGGGCTGTCGAGTCTGGTAGTCGCGCCTGGGGATTTGAGTCTCCGGATAGTGATTTCGATGTTCGCTTTATTTATAAGCGAAAGGCTACAGATTATCTAAAATTGATATCCGAACGGGATGTGATTGAGCTACCAATTGATGATACCTGGGATGTGAATGGTTGGGATTTGGACAAGGCTTTAAAACTGTTAGCCAAGTCGAATCCAACGCTTTTTGAATGGTTCGGTTCTCCTATCGTGTATGTCCAATCCGATTTTGTGGAAAAACTGAAGCCACTATTGGAGAATTGCTTTTCTGAAGAGCGGATGATGTATCATTATCTGTCAACAGCTAAAGGACAGATGTCCAAACATTTGGGTGGAAACCTGGTAAAGCCCAAGAAATATTTTTATGTTTTACGACCTATCCTAGCTTGTAAGTGGATTGAGAAATTTCATACAGCACCACCAGTTTTGTTTGAAGATTTGGTGGAAACTTGTCTGCCAATCGAGTTGAAACCTTCTGTAGAAAAATTACTGGCTATTAAAATGGCAAGCTCAGAAGCTGCTGAGATAGCTCCTCTTTCTGAGTTACAGACCTATCTTGAGGAGGCTATTCAAGATATAGAGGCCTCTCTACAGAAACGATCTGTAGTTCATCAGGTTGACTGGGAGTTACTGAATCAATTTTTCTTGGAGGAGTTGGGGATGGTATAGAAGATAAATACCTATAAGAAACAACTTTCTAGAGAATTACAAAATCTGCTTCTATTCATTTTATTAAAAAAATCGCTTTTTATCATTTATTTTTGATAAAATACGAATATAATGATAAAGAGGAACGGGAAATGAATATTTCTAAAATTGAGAGTATTATGAGTGCTTTTCATTTTGAAGCCCAAATACAGCCAGTAAGTTTAGAATTGCCGATTGTTTTTCAAAGACGCTATGAATTTTCAATGTTAAGAATACAGAGAAATGAGTTCCTTCTAGTTAAAGAAAAAAGGTCAGGGAGTTTAGATAACTTTGTCAAACAAGTTCAAGCGATTCAAAAGCAAGTGGAAGAAGATGTTGTCTTAGTTTTTAATAAATTATCTGATGAAGATAAGAAGAGGTTACTGCAGGTTGGAATATCTTATCTTGACTAT
>NZ_JACBXX010000188.1 GCF_013415245.1 Streptococcus danieliae
TGAATAATAGCTGTCTCACAAGAGCGATTGGGACGAAAGCCATAACTATACTCTGAGAAGTGTCTTTCACAGATTGGACTGATGGTTTGAACAATCGCTTGTTGTACCATTCTGTCCATGACTGTAGGGATTCCAAGATTTCGGACGCCACCATTTGGCTTAGGAATTTCAACTCGTAAAACTGGTTGAGGTTTGTACTTCCTCTGCTTTATAAGTTCCTTGGTTTCTCGCCAATGTTGCCGTAGGAAATTATCCATTTCCTCAATGGTAACTCCGTCGATACCAGCAGAACCCTTGTTTCTTTTTACATGATGATAGGCTTCAAGCATATTGTTCCGAGATAATATCTTATCTAGCAATTCTGACATGTGCGTATTCCTTTCTTGTTTCGGTGTCTGAGGGACATCTTAGATTCGTGAACCTTCTCCTAGTCAATACGTGACCGTCTCCAGTTCTATCAGACCGTTCTTTTACAGACACAAGTGAAGTAGGATTACTTCGGTTAATTGTTCGCCCCTTCGCTCCATTTCCATTACAGAAACTTCATCACTACTATGGGTTCGGCTGACTTCTCATGATTCGTTGTTACTACGTCTACGACGCTCATGAGACCTCACGGGATAAGTCGTATATCTTTCCTCGTTTACTCTCGTGATCTACGCATATAGGTTACGACTACCTTTTGGGACTTTAGAGTTTTCAGCCTCCTCATCCACTACATACGCCTTCATATCACATTTCTGTTCGTAGAGCCACGATTTCGCTATCCCTTCCTCTCCCCGCTACCTCACGATAGTCAGGCTTGGGAGTCGCTATTGGGTTCACCGGTAGCAGGTGCCCACAGAGGACTTGCACCTCAGATATACGACATGCCCGTCGTACTGAAAAGATTCCAAGCTTGCCAGCTTGGAATCGGGGGGAGTCGGGAAACTTCGGTTCCCGACTAAGGCATGGAACTCGTTAGAGGTCGCTGCCGTCCCCCACCACAGGGGAAGCATCTCATAGAAATTCGAAAGAAGCCAGGGTACAGTCATTAAAAAGCTACAATTATCAAATTCCATGACTATCGGTTTTCAGGAATTCCACACAACTTGCAAAAGAACCGATTTCTCTAGGTGCTTCTTAATTGGCGTAATCATAGCCTAATTTTTCCTTGATCGATTCAAATAACTCCAAAATAGGCTGAGGGGTGCTCTTCTTGAATCGAAAACGAGGAGTCTGTTCATCTGGATAACTTGTTTCTACCCAAGGATGAACCTCATGATAAAACTGTAATTCTTCTTTACTAGGTAAGGCCATTACTTCCATCTTAATACCCCCTCTACCTTGGCTAGTATCTAGATTACAACAAGATTAATTCCTTACCGACAATATCTGTCACCCCATTATCGATAACAGATAGATCAGCTCTATCACTTCTCCCCTGTGACATGGCGATAAGGGCATCCTTAAATACCTTACCTCCAATGGAAACGTCTGTATGATTTTGAAAATCATTTGGAAGGTTACGATCTAGCTGGATAACAAGGCGTCTACCAAATTTTCTAACTTTGATGATTCTCATTTTGCAACCTCCTTATTTCTTCTTTGTAATAAGCAATATCCTTCTTAACTTGTCTTACCTCAATATCCGGAATTTTGAACCTCTCCATCTCTAAAATCGATTTTTCTTTAGCTCGAACTTCATTAATAGCGACACTTAGAGCAGTACCATCATTTTCTCCTCTCAAATACTGCTCTGCATGCTCCAGTTCTTCAATCAAAGCAGAAATCGATATCTTTTCCCTCATCAAGATTGTATAAGCATCTAGAGTAACAGCTTCAGCATTTTTTTCATTCAAATAGTCAATCGCATCACTATCTGAAATAAATTCACCACCACGTTTTCTAAATTTCCTAGATAGACGATTTATCTGCTCTGCCGAAGCAACTGATAAGATATTGTGATTGATTGTCTTCTTCCGATACATACTTCTCACATATTAATTATACACTTTCCTTCATTTTGGAACAACGAATTACTGTACCATTCCCCTTTTCCTTTTAGCAAAAATCTTCCCCAAATGGATTACAGTTACCAAGGCAGGAGAGACTCTAGAAGATTATTGGAACAATCGAGTAGAGGCTAATTTCTAGTCCCTCTCACACCACCGTGCGTGCCGTTCGGCACACGGCGGTTCAACTAACTTTTAACGCATGTCGTTTAAGATAGAAATCTAGACAAGAAACCAGTCCTCTTTTAGTAAGGGCTGGTTTTGATATAGCTCGCTTTAAGACTGACTTTTGTGCCACTAGTTGATAGTGGTTACCCCAGCCAGATACTTTATCGGCTATCCATTTCGGAACACCTAGTTTCAGAAGTCCCCATAGTCGTCTCGATTTTTTCTTCCATTGCTTCCAGATAATGACTCGGATACGAGTTCGTAAACGCTCATCTATTTGCGTCAGTATCGTCTTCATATTACCAAGTGAGAAGTAATTTACCCAACCGCGGATAACCCAATTTAATCGTTCAATCCGTGTCGTTAGGTCAATGCTCCACTTCCTCGTCGTTAGTCGCTTCAGCTTGCGCTTAAAACTCTGTACACTATCTTGATGGGGACGGCATTTCCAGCCTTTCGGAGATTTCCA
>NZ_JACBXX010000224.1 GCF_013415245.1 Streptococcus danieliae
TGCTTGAATACGGTTGTGATAAGCAGAAAGTTGTTTATTTTTGAGAGCTGATTTTAATTCATTAATTTGATCTTGTGTGAATTCCATAATATCTATTATAATTCAGATTTTGATTTTTGTTAAGTATTAAAATCCTTGATCAATACCGTTTTGATTGTGGTTGGATCGGTACCAGTGGTTGTTTTCTTTTCCCTTTTTGTGGCGTCACAGACCTATCAAAAGAATGTGATTGCCCGCTCCTTTTACCGTTTTGTTTTCTTCCTACCGGTTGTAACAGGAAGTGTTGCGGTTACGGTTGTTTGGAAATGGATTTACGATCCTCTGTCAGGGATTTTGAATTTTGTTCTCAAATCAGGGAATATTATCACACAAAATATTTCTTGGCTGGGTGACAAGCATTGGGCACTGCTAGCGATTATGATTATCCTCTTGACAACCTCTGTTGGTCAGCCAATTATTCTATATATCGCAGCTATGGGAAATATTGATGAATCCTTGGTCGAAGCGGCGCGTGTTGATGGAGCGACCGAAAGACAGGTCTTTTGGAATATTAAGTGGCCAAGTCTCCTGCCAACCACCCTCTACATTGCCATTATAACGACCATCAATTCCTTCCAAATTTTCGCCTTGATCCAGCTTTTGACCTCAGGAGGTCCGAACTATTCAACCAGTACGCTGATGTATTACTTGTATGAAAAAGCCTTCCAGCTAACAGAATATGGTTATGCCAATACCATTGGTGTCTTCCTAGCTGTTATGATTGCACTCGTCAGTTTTGCTCAATTTAAAATTTTTGGAAGTGAAGTGGATTATTAGCAGGCTAGCCTAGCCAAAAATGTTGGGCAGCAGTAAGCCTTGGTTGAGAGAATGTCAGCACTTGACGAAGCTAAGGCAAAAATGACTAGCAGATATCTAGAATCTGCGAAGAATATGGGGTACTTTTTATGAAAAAAAACGTCCATCCAGTTTCATTCTTGGCAACAGGCCTGTTACTTCTCTTAACAGTCTTGTTCATCTTTCCCTTTTACTGGATCTTAACAGGAGCTTTTAAGTCTCAACCAGACACAATTGTTGTTCCTCCCCAGTGGTGGCCGACAGCTCCCACCTTGGAAAATTTCCAGCAGCTAATTGTTCAGAACCCAGCCATGAAATGGTTGTGGAACTCGATTTTTATTTCTGTGACGACTATGTTGCTCGTTTGTATGACTTCAGCCTTGGCAGGTTATGTTTTGGCTAAAAAACGCTTTTATGGTCAGCGGCTTCTTTTTGCCCTCTTTGTGGCAGCTATGGCTTTACCCAAGCAGGTTATTTTGGTACCATTAGTTCGAATTGTTAACTTTTTAGGCATTCACGATACGATGGCAGCCGTGATTCTGCCCTTGGTTGGTTGGCCTTTCGGGGTTTTCTTGATGAAGCAGTTTAGCGAGAATATACCGACAGAATTACTGGAATCTGCTAAGATTGATGGTTGTGGAGAATTGTCGACCTTTTGGAATGTCGCCTTTCCGATTGTTAAACCAGGTTTTGCAGCGCTGGCTATTTTCACCTTTATCAATAGCTGGAATGATTACTTTATGCAGTTGGTGATGCTGACCTCGCGAGACAATCTAACCATTTCTCTCGGTGTGGCGACTATGCAGGCTGAAATGGCAACCAACTATGGCGTGATCATGGCGGGGGCAGCCATGGCTGCTGTTCCAATCGTGGTGATATTTTTAGTCTTCCAGAAATCCTTTACACAGGGAATTACCATGGGGCTGTGAAAGGATAGGAGTATGAAGAAGGGGGCCTTCCGAGGATTATTCCGCTTAGATAGTTGGTGGTTGCGCTTGGCCAATCAGACTTATGATTTAATCATGACCAATTTGTTGTGGTTGTTATCAGCCCTACCTCTGGTGACCCTGGGAATGGCCAAACTCTATTCCCTCTATGGAATTTCCCAGTGGCGTTTTTCCAAGGATTATGAGTTACTTGTCAGCTTTAGGCAGGCTTGGAGGCGCTATTGGCGGATTGGTCTCTCTCTTTCCGCCTTGGATCTAGGCTTTCGGGGGCTATGTCTGTTCAATCTGTATCTGGTCTTAGGCCAGACCAGCTGGCCTTTCCTGGCTTATAAAGTTTTGATTGTCCAAGTTTACTTGCTGACTGATCTATTCTTGTTTTATCTCTATCCATTGGCTCTAAGAGAGGAGCTAACTTGGAGGGAAAGACTGCAGACGGCCCTTTATTCCTAGTGGGGCGACCGCGGATGAGTCTTCTAGCTCTCGGTCTAGGACTTGTTTCCTTTTTACTTTACACTTTTAATAGCCAGAGCTTCTTCGTTTTTCTTTGGTTCCATTGTATGATCGGCCAGTCTTTGTGGTCTTGGTTCCAATTAGAAGCGAGTCGCTGAGTTTAAAGGGTGGGCAGGATTTGCTCCCCCTTTTCAATTGTCTGATAGTCGACGATTTTACGAATTATACTCATTTAAAATCAAAAGTTGAAAAATAATGGATGCTTAGTTTTGAAATACAACAATATAAAACCACTACGTATCTAGAAAGGACCTTGTCCATTCTCTATTCACAATGGATTTTAAGGTTT
>NZ_JACBXX010000175.1 GCF_013415245.1 Streptococcus danieliae
CAACTGTTCCTTGCTTATCTCCCTCAGTTGAGGTGTCAACCGGAGTTTTAAAGCCAACTTTGGTCCCTTGTGGAAGGTCTTGTAGATTCGCAATCGCAACCGTTGCTCTTGGTGTACCCCCTGGTCTCACCGTTTGTTCACGAGCCTCTGGAGTATACTTATCCGCATCTGGAGTGACGACTTTAACGGTTACCGGAACCTCATCACGAGTACCATCTGGATAGGTTACTACAACAACAGCTGACTTGTCTCCCTCACTTGAGGTATTGACAGGAGCCTTAAAGGCATACTGGGTGCCCTCAGGTAAGCTGCTCGCACTCTCAATGGAATTTACTGCTTGTGGAGTTTCATTCGGTTTAACCGTCTGCGTCTTCCCTGCTGGCGTATACTTGTCCGCATCTGGTGCAACAACCTTAACAATTACTGGAACTTCTTCACTGGACTTATCTGGATAGGTTACAACAACAACAGCCGATTTATTACCCTCAGTTGCGGTATCAACAGGACTCTTGAATCCAACCTGAGTTCCTTCCGGTAAATCTGCTAAATTCCCAATCGCAAGCGTTGCCCTCGGAGTTCCCCCTGGTCTCACTGTTTGCTCTTTCCCGACAGGTTCATAAGTATCTTTATCAGCAGGCTTGGTCCCTCTCTTAATAACGCGATCAACCGCATCCGTAACTTCCTCAGTCGGAGTATTCGCAGTTACTTCTCCCGTTGTGCTATTAACAGAGTAGGTTGTCGTGACAACTTTCCGACCTTCTTTTCCTTCCGTCACAACAACTTCAGGAGCATCAGCCTTCATAGTCGGATCATTCTGATAGACCGTCTTAAATGGGAGATTCGTTGTTTCTACCTTAGGCTTGGTTCCGACCTTAACCTGCTTCGATACCGGTTCGCGAACGACAACTGGTTCGCCTCTAGTCTCAACAGTCTCTCCTTGGGCATTCTTCGAAGTTGTTATTTTAACCGTCTGTTCTCCATTAACACCTTCACGAACTACAAGCTGTTTTCCAACGTCTTGACTATCATCCGCTTGGTATTCAGTTGAAAACGGAATCTCCTCGGTAACTGTCCTGTCCCTATTTTTATATTTTTTAAAGGCTGTTCCATCCAATGTAACAGTGGCACTAATGATATTTCGAATCGGAGTCGTACGATTCGCAGGATCAACTGGCTTATTATAAGTCGGAGAAAATGCTGTCGCAAAGTCAATCACAAAATGACCCCAAAAATCATCACGGTCTGGCCAAGGAGTTACCTTAGAAGTAAACTCTAATGTATTTTCTTGACCGATATTGGCTTTTACCGATGGAGAATAATATTTAGTAGTAGAATCGGTCTTAGAGGGAACTCCGGTAATTGTTTGGCCATTAAACAATACCGTCTTAGGCACCTCATAGGTTGTAGTACCAGCAATACTAACCCCAACCGGGGCAGCAGGAGCTCTTCCACTTACTCGATTTGGAACGTATTTAGCAACCCAACGAACAAGGTATGTACCGTCAGGTTCTGGACCATTTTCGGATACATAACCATCAAACGAAATAACCCGAGCTCCATAATCAGCAGCATCTCCTGAAGTGGTTTGTATCTGACGGAATAATTGGAAGATCCTTACTTCACCTTCCCGAGCGCCAGTTGATCGTAAAACAGAACGAAAACGACTTGCCTGTTCAGCTTTTTCTGATTTTCTCTCCAAGTCCTGAACAAGAGCCATATTCTCAGCATCTGTAGCTGTTACCTCAGCAACATTCTCTTCCTTCACAAATAGGATGAGTCACTGTTTCTTTCTTAGTTTCAAATACACTATCAAACTTTGGAGCAGATTCTGAAACCTTTGGATTCTCCATCGATTTATTTTCAGATTCTACTACAGTTGAATGTGACACTTCCGTTTCCCGAACCACTACCTCAGGAATTGACGAGATTGATTGATTCGTTTCTGCTGACTTCGATTTTTCAACAGAACTTTCTCCCATCTCCGGCTTCAAATCTGTAGCTTCCGAACTCGACTTCAAATCTGCAGCTTCCGAACTCGGCTTCACTTCAACAGTCTCTTGAGGTGAAGTCGACTCTAAAACAGCAGGTCCCACATAGGTTTCACTCGCTGACTCCTCTATCGAATTTTCTTCTATAGCTGAATCTAGAGAAACAGTAGCTGTACTTTCCGTAGTCCCAATCTGTTCATCGGCAGATACACTTGTAGTACCATTCGCGAATACAGTTGCAAGTAATACGGAAGCAGCACCTAACTTATATTTTCGAATCGAAAATCTTTGTTTAGCATCTCCTCTATCCAATTCCTGTCTCCTTTATTGATTTTTTAATAATTTCTAGTATGCATTATACGTATAGAAATTTCATCTTATTATAACACATATACTCCCGACTTTATCACCTAGATTTATGAAAACTTAGCTCAAACCCTTGATAGAGCTGAGTTTTTTTGTAAAATCCAACTATTTTTCTTGTTGTATATGGTTGTGTATGGTATAATAGAGTATGGCATT
>NZ_JACBXX010000165.1 GCF_013415245.1 Streptococcus danieliae
CTCACTTGTTGTAAGACTTGCCCCCGCTTGATTTCGTTATTGATTGCTTGAGGAGCTCTTCCAAGTAGGCGAGCAATTTCTCGATTGGATTTTCCTTCTTTGTTCCATCGTTCAATGTAGCGACGATCATTAATTGTCAAATGTTTTCCTTTTGTTGTATAATTGTTTTGCATCTCTGTGCCTTTCCTTTTGTTTGTGGTGAACAACAAGTATAGCACGGAGGTGTTTTCTTATACCTTACAAAAGGATTTCATTTGACAACAGGGACTTTTGAAGCTGTTTTGAGGGCTAAACCAAGGCTATCATTAGCCTTGGCCAATTAGCCTAACAGCTCCAAACCTATTATCAAATGAAATCAGACAACTCATCAGAATGAGTTGTAGTACTTATCTAGCAGATAGGATGGGTGGCTAACTTCATTTTAAAATTTTTGATTTCAATAGAAATCACGACTTTTTGTGGGATTTATTTTTGGAGTAGTTGAAAAACCTTTCATGAGCCAGTCTACTTGTTCAGATGTCAAAGTGAGAATTTTCTTTTCTCCATCAGGCCAAGTTAACTTACCATTTTCAAACCGTTTATAGAGAAGCCAGAATCCTTGACCATCCCAATAAAGAGCTTTAAAGCGATCTTTTTGGCTTCCACAAAAGAGGAAGACTTGGCCTGAAAATGGATCTAGTTGGAATTGAGTTTTAATCAGGTAAGCAAGTGAGTCAATTCCTTGTCTCATATCTGTTTTCCCACAGACTAGATGAACAAGGCCTAGGTCTAGTAAATTGATTGGCATCTGTTTCCTCCGATTTTTTATCTTTTTATTAGTATATCGGATAATAGGGATTCAAGATAGATACCTCGTTATTGGACGCTTACAAAGGAATTCCGTTTTTTTGCGAATAAAAAGAAAAGAGAGGGGGACTTTACCCCACTCTCTAGATTGTTGCTGTCAATTAAGCTTTATTTGCTGAACCGAATACTTCGATACGGTCTTCAACTGCACCTTGAACAGCCTTGATACCATCTGCCAAGAATTTACGTGGGTCGAAGAGTTTTTTCTTGTCGTATTCTGCTTCGTTTGCATCGTAGTTACGAGCAAATGCACGAGTAGCATCTGAGAAGGCGATTTGGCTCTCAGTGTTTACGTTGATTTTTGCAACACCAAGTTTGATAGCTGCAACAACTTGATCATCAGGAATACCTGAACCACCGTGAAGAACGATTGGGAAACCAGGAACAGCTTCTGCCAATTTTTCTAGGTGATCCAATGCAAGACCTTCCCAGTTTTCTGGGTATGGACCGTGGATGTTACCGATACCAGCTGCCAAGAAGTCGATACCAGTTTCTACCATTGCTTTTGCATCTTCGATTGGTGCCAATTCACCTTTACCGATGATACCATCTTCTTCACCACCGATAGTTCCAACTTCTGCTTCGACAGACATACCTTTAGCGTGTGCCAATTTAACAACTTCACGAGCTTTTTCAAGGTTTTCTTCGATTGGAAGGTGAGAACCATCAAACATTACTGAAGTGTAACCAACTTCGATACACTCAAGAACGTCTTCATAGTGACCATGGTCAAGGTGGATCGCAACTGGAACAGTGATTCCCATTGACTCAACAAGATTTTCAATCATGTTTTTAGCCAATTTGTAACCACCCATGTATTTTGCTGCTCCCATTGATGTTTGGATCAATACTGGAGCTTGTTTTGCTTCTGCCGCACGCAAGATAGCTTGAGTCCACTCAAGGTTGTTTGTGTTAAAACCACCAACTGCGTAACCATTATCGCGAGCTGCTTGAACAAATTTTTCTGCTGAAACGATTGCCATGTAAACGGCCTCCTCTTATTTTTTTGGGATACACCCAATACATTGTATAGTTTATCACGTTTTTTGCTAAAATTCTAGTCCTATTCGAATTTTGACAATCGAGTAGAGGCTAATTTCTAGTCCCTCTCACACCACCGTGCGTGCCGTTCGGCACACGGCGGTTCAACTAACTTTTAACGCATGTCGTTTAAGATAGAAATCTAGACAAGAAACCAGTCCTCTTTTAGTAAGGGCTGGTTTTGATATAGCTCGCTTTAAGACTGACTTTTGTGCCACTAGTTGATAGTGGTTACCCCAGCCAGATACTTTATCGGCTATCCATTTCGGAACACCTAGTTTCAGAAGTCCCCATAGTCGTCTCGATTTTTTCTTCCATTGCTTCCAGATAATGACTCGGATACGAGTTCGTAAACGCTCATCTATTTGCGTCAGTATCGTCTTCATATTACCAAGTGAGAAGTAATTTACCCAACCGCGGATAACCCAATTTAATCGTTCAATCCGTGTCGTTAGGTCAATGCTCCACTTCCTCGTCGTTAGTCGCTTCAGCTTGCGCTTAAAACTCTGTACACTATCTTGATGGGGACGGCATTTCCAGCCTTTCGGAGATTTCCA
>NZ_JACBXX010000189.1 GCF_013415245.1 Streptococcus danieliae
TGGAAATCTCCGAAAGGCTGGAAATGCCGTCCCCATCAAGATAGTGTACAGAGTTTTAAGCGCAAGCTGAAGCGACTAACGACGAGGAAGTGGAGCATTGACCTAACGACACGGATTGAACGATTAAATTGGGTTATCCGCGGTTGGGTAAATTACTTCTCACTTGGTAATATGAAGACGATACTGCCGCAAATAGATGAGCGTTTACGAACTCGTATCCGAGTCATTATCTGGAAGCAATGGAAGAAAAAATCGAGACGACTATGGGGACTTCTGAAACTAGGTGTTCCGAAATGGATAGCCGATAAAGTATCTGGCTGGGGTAACCACTATCAACTAGTGGCACAAAAGTCAGTCTTAAAGCGAGCTATATCAAAACCAGCCCTTACTAAAAGAGGACTGGTTTCTTGTCTAGATTTCTATCTTAAACGACATGCGTTAAAAGTTAGTTGAACCGCCGTGTGCCGAACGGCACGCACGGTGGTGTGAGAGGGACTAGAAATTAGCCTCTACTCGATTCGCTCAAAAGAGTATAATAAAAGTAAAGAAAATGCTTTAAAACCAGGAGGTTGGCCTATGTTTAACCAAGTTAATCCAGAATCAAAACGTAGTCAAATAGGTTTTTATTGCTTAGAGGACCTTGTTCCTGAGAACCACTTACTTCGTCAAATTGAATCAAGTATCGATTTCTCATTTATCTATGGTATAGTTAAGGATTCTTATAGTTCAACTACTGGTCGACCTTCACTTGATCCAGTCATGTTGGTCAAAATCCCCATTATTCAAACTCTTTATGGTATTCGCTCGATGCGTCAGACTATTAAGGATATTGAGGTCAATGTCGCTTATAGATGGTTTCTTGGTTTAAAATTGGAAGACAAGGTTCCGCATTTTTCAACTTATGGAAAGAACTATGTACGTCGCTTCCAAGATAAACAATTGATTGAAGAAATTTTCAAGCACATTCTCCAACAATGTATCTTTGCTGGTTATGTTGATGCAAGTGAACTATTTGTAGATGGAACACATATCAAAGCAGCGGCTAATAACAAAAAATACACTAGTGAGTTGGTAGAAAAGCAAGCCAAGTTTATGTCTGAGGAACTTGAAAATGAGATTAATATAGATCGGGAGTGCCATTCAAAAAAGCCATTAAAACCGGCGAAAAAAGAGAAACCAGTAAAAAAGAAGATTTCGACTACTGATCCTGAAAGTGGATGGTTCCATAAAGGGGAACACAAAGAGGTGTTTGCCTATAATGCACAAGTAGCTTGTGATAAAAATGGCTGGAGTGTTGCTTATTGTGTTGAAGCTGGGAATATTCATGATAGCCAAATCTTTCCAACCCTTTTTGAAAAGTTAGAACGATTTGATCCACTATTCATCGTAGCTGATGCAGGTTATAAAACTCCCACTATTGCCCACTTCTTGCTTGAAAAGGAGATAACTCCGGTATTTCCCTATACTCGTCCACGCGGAAAGAAGGGAAATTTTAGAAGCAAAGATTTTGAATACGACTCGTTCTCAGATACCATTACTTGTCCTTTAGGTTCGAAGCTTCCTTATAGTACAACAACACGTCAAGGATATCGTGAATACAAAAGCAACCCAAGCATATGCCAACATTGTCCCTTGTTAAGTAAGTGTACGCAAAGTAAATCACATCAGAAAGTAGTTATTCGCCATATATGGAAAGATGCCCTCGAATATTGCGAAGATATTCGGTTAGAACCAGGTATGAAAGAAATGTACCAGCATCGTAAAGAAACAATAGAGCGACTATTTGGTACTGCAAAAGAATATCATAATTTTAGATATACACGAGAGATTGGGAAGTCCAAAATGAGCGATAAGGTTGGGCTTACTTTGGCATGCCTAAACCTAAAAAAACTAGCAAAAATGAAGGCAGAATGGGGCTAGAAGAGCCTTTTTAATTTTGAAAAAACATCTCCCTGAGCCCTAATGTTCGTAAGCGTCCAATAACGAGGTATCTATCTTGAATCCCTATTATCCGATATACTAATAAAAAGATAAAAAATCGGAGGAAACAGATGTCAATCAATTTACTAGACCTAGGCCTTGTTCATCTAGTCTGTGGGAAAACAGATATGAGACAAGGAATTGACTCACTTGCTTACCTGATTAAAACTCAATTCCAACTAGATCCATTTTCAGGCCAAGTCTTCCTCTTTTGTGGAAGCCAAAAAGATCGCTTTAAAGCTCTTTATTGGGATGGTCAAGGATTCTGGCTTCTCTATAAACGGTTTGAAAATGGTAAGTTAACTTGGCCTGATGGAGAAAAGAAAATTCTCACTTTGACATCTGAACAAGTAGACTGGCTCATGAAAGGTTTTTCAACTACTCCAAAAATAAATCCCACAAAAAGTCGTGATTTCTATTGAAATCA
>NZ_JACBXX010000085.1 GCF_013415245.1 Streptococcus danieliae
ATGTATAAAAGACTTGAAATCATAAGTTACGAGGATATCAGCATTTATGAAAAGGAGTATACTTCTCGTTTCGATTCAACAAGTACCTTTAAAACTAATTTAGAAATTCATCCCTTTTCTCAACGAGAAGAACGTCGAATCACAACAGAAAAGCATCGACTCTTTTACGTTCCATTGATGGAACACATGTCTTTAATTGAAAAAATCTTTAATAATAGTAAGCGTTTAAGGAGTGATTTGCTACCTCAAATTATTAAAGATAGACTAATTGTTCACCAAATGATTGATGAAATAAAGAGTACAAACGATGTGGAAGGAGTTAAATCCACAAGAAGAGAGCTAGTGGAGGCATTACATGATAAAACCAAAAATAAACGTTTTTTTGGCATAGTTTCTATGTATAAGAGCATTCTTGAAGAAGAGGTGCAAATCATTAATAGTTTAGGTGATTTTAGGGCAATCTATGATAAGTTGTTATTAGATGACATTGAAGAGAGTGATAGACCTGATGGGGAGTTATTTAGGAAAGATGTTATTTATGTAGCTGGAGGTGGGAAAAAATTTCATCAAGGAAATCCAAATGAACAAGCGATTCGGGATGATTTGGAGAAAATGTTGATCTTTATGAATTCAGATATCTCATTCGTAATAAAGGCGTTAGTAACTCATTATTTTTTCGAGTACATTCATCCGTTTTATGACGGTAACGGAAGAATGGGGAGATTCTTACTTTCATCTTATTTAGCTAGGAAGCTAGACTTATTTACAGGACTCTCTGTTTCTGAGGCAGTACTGCAGAATAAGAAAAAATATGATGAAAGTTTTTCAAATACTTCTCATCCTAAGAATAGAGGAGATGTTACCCACTTTATAGGTGATATGCTGGAGATAATCTTACAGGGACAGGAAAGGATGATTATTAAAGTTAATAAAATTGTCCAACAGGTTGAACAACTACTCGATAAGATAGATTCACTAAATATTTCAAAGGTAGAGTCAGAGCTACTCTTTATTTTGGGCCAAGAGCAATTATTTGATTTTAAAGAAAACGGCATAAGCAATATCGAGTTGAGTGAAATGTACAAAGAAAAATATACCAGGTCGAAAATAAATAGCACGACCAAGAATCTTGAGGCTAAAGGTTTACTAATAAAAACAAAATCAAATCCTATTGTCTATAAAATGAATCCAGAGCTACTGGTAGATATCATTGCATAACCCTCCGTTATGGAGGGCTTTTTTTAGTTCATTTTTTCCAAATATCCCCTGACGATACACGCTAAAGCGTATATAATAGAAGTATAGAAAGGAGGAAGTTATGGCAAAGCATAGAAAAAAGCCAAAGATAAGTTTGAAAATCCGACTTAACATCCTTATCCTTGACTTTACAATCATCATCGAGTGGGATTAACCCACTCGCCCCTTCAGGGGTTATGCTTATCATAACAAAAAAATCATGGGAATGAAAGTATCTTTTAAAGTTGAACGTCATAAATTTGACTGGAAGGCTTTGGTAGGCTGGATTCTATTTTTCATAGTCCTTTGGTATCTTTTTAAGTAGGAGAGTATTATGGTAGTATCTGAATCACAAAAGCGGGCCAATAAAAAATGGGACGATGCTAACAAAGAGCGGAAAGCTTATATCAATAAGCGTTCAACCGCTAGAAGCTTTGTCAAAAATTTGGCTACCCTCGAAGACCTGGACGAACTCACTCAGCTTATCGAAGAGCGTCGCAATATGCTACAATAGATAAAAATTAAATGGAAAGGTTCCATTGATTTTCTAACACTAACCGTCTCGAATTCGAGGCGGTTTTTTTGTATCTTGCCCACCATTTGCCCACCAACTTTCTCATATTTAACCGAATTTAACCGAACAAAAAATCAAAAAAGCCCGATTTTTCGGGCTTTTCATTCGGTTAAATCCTGTTAAACAGGGATAAAAAAGGCGGTAGACGGATTTGAACCGACGATCAAGCTTTTGCAGAGCCGTGCCTTACCACTTGGCTATACCGCCACAACAAAGATTATTTTACACTAAATTATGGTGCTCGTCAACAGGGAACCTTTGGGAATCATTCCCGTTGCTTATTCTTTTAAAAAATAATACCAGGGCCTTGGCTATTCATCATCAAGTTCATAAAAAATGACATCCTTCCCTAAGTTTAGGAAGTGAAATAACTCTAAACTTCACGGAAATATCAAAAAAAGGGCGCAAAAAATCCCTGTTTTCATCCATACATTTTTAAACTATTATCAAACAACCCAGCTAGCTAAGTGCTCGCGTTGTCCCAATTTGAGTTTTGATAATGCAAAACCAACCATGACTAAAAAACGCATACTTACTGCCAGG
>NZ_JACBXX010000190.1 GCF_013415245.1 Streptococcus danieliae
CGTCTATGATAAGTAGCGTAGTCTTTATTTCTAAGAGCTAATCTCAATTCAGTTTCTTGTTGTTTATCTAATTTCAATTTCATACAATCTATTATAATTCAAAATTCGATTTTTATTTAGTATAAGACATCTTCATTGTATACATAAATAAATAAGATGTCAAGACTTTACCAGGCCTTTCTCAAAAATTTTACAATTTTAAACCAGTGGTTACAAACCCTTGATATAACTGAGTTTTCAGCACATTTACAGAAAAATAATTGTAAGATTTTCCCATATAAAAGCAAGGATTTTCCCCTTTGGAACACCTCCTATTTTTCAAGAATTTCTACGAATAAAGATAAAAGGGCTTGATTCGAAATCTCCTTGACCTGGTAGACTGAACCTTGAGTATCCGTTCTTACCAACACCTGACTGCTTCCATCAGCCTTCCGAACAAAGAAGTACCGTTGAACCGGATCTTGCTGTGAGGGCCGGTAATCATAGACATCTAAAATCTCCACTTTTTCTGTTACATCTTGACCCCCAGCCTCAATCAAGCTCATCGATTTCGAGGCGAGTTGGGCTTTAACAGTCTCCAGAGCTGAAGTATAAGCGCCCGCTTCCTGGTCAGCTAGGGAAGCTGCCAAGGCCTGACTTTGGACTTTGGTCCAAGTAGTTTTAGCCGCTTCCTCACTCGAAGCAGCAGTGCCGACTTCTGTATCTGAGCTAGACTTCTGCTCACTGGAGCTCGAGTCTTGAAGACTGCTTGTCGACCTCTCTGATTTCTGGCTGGAACTGCTACTACTTGGTTCAGTATTCAAACCTGATGACTGACTAGTACCTGCTGAAGTCTCTGATTCCTGATGTGAACGACTCTCACTCGAGCTGGATTCCTCTAGACTACTTGTTTCGGGCTCTGATTCCTGATGCGAACTACTTTCAAGCCGACTGCTGCTTGCCTGAGTGGCTGTTGAAGCAGTTTCGCTTGCACTTGACTGCGATTGGTTTTCTTCCTGCCTACTCTGGGAACTCTCCACTTTTCTTTGGTAGCTAGCCACTTCCTCTATGGATGTCGGACCTTGCTCCACATTCCAACGCAGAATTTCCAGTTGATCACCCACCAAACGGAAGCCAATTGCAACTTGACCTCCATCTGAAGCTAAGAAGTCTGGTAGGTTAGTTCCTTGACGAATCTGATAGAGGCCCTGGCCATGATCTTGCAGTTGACCAATGCTGAACAGAAACTCTTGGTTCTGAACCCGTAGGCGACCACTTCCATCAACCTTGAGCTCAAGTTCTCCCTGCTCCACCTGCCAACTACCCAGTAGTCCTTCCGGAACTTGGTGCAAGACGTTCACTTCTTTTTGCTTAGAAGAACTGCTTTTCACTTCTGTTTTGGCTTCTGAGGAACTAGAAGATTTTCGTGCCTCCAATTCCCGGCTCTGAGAGCTGGCGGCCTGGGCAGCCTTTTCACGACTTTGAGCAGCCGATGCTGAGGCTGACGCAGCGACTCGTGCTTCCTCCAAGGCCTGAACTTGCACTTCCTTCATGGCAGTTTTCACACTCGCAGCCAAGTCTAAATCTACCTCTAGCTGGTCACTGGCCGCAGAAACTTCAACAGTCTTGGTCTCCGTCGTAAATTCTTTACCCATATAGTAGAAGGAGGCGTGCACCTGTAGTTTTTGATCTTCTAGGAGAAGCAAGGTTTTACGTAGACCATCTGCCACCTTTTTGCCATTGACCATGAGTTTTACCTGGCTATACTCACTTGCCTTGCCCGGAAGTGTAGCGGATAGTTCTTTTTCCACAGCCGTCAAGTTCATTTCCAATTGATTCTTTTGGGCTTTTTCAAAAGGTAAACAAAAATTTTAAAATGAAGTTAGCCACCCATCCTATCTGCTAGATAAGTACTACAACTCATTCTGATGAGTTGTCTGATTTCATTTGATAATAGGTTTGGAGCTGTTAGGCTAATTGGCCAAGGCTAATGATAGCCTTGGTTTAGCCCTCAAAACAGCTTCAAAAGTCCCTGTTGTCAAATGAAATCCTTTTGTAAGGTATAAGAAAACACCTCCGTGCTATACTTGTTGTTCACCACAAACAAAAGGAAGGGCACAGAGATGCAAAACAATTATACAACAAAAGGAAAACAGTTGACAATTAATGATCGTCGCTACATTGAACGATGGAACAAAGAAGGAAAATCCAATCGAGAAATTGCTCGCCTACTTGGAAGAGCTCCTCAAACAATCAATAACGAAATCAAGCGAGGGCAAGTCTTACAACAAGTGAG
>NZ_JACBXX010000084.1 GCF_013415245.1 Streptococcus danieliae
ATTCATTATAGGTCATATGGGGCTTTTTTTGTACCTCAAAAAGCCCTATAATCCCTATTTTGGGTCGTTACCCACTATAGAAATTATAGAGCCGTTTTTTAGTTATCTATGAATAATTCGGGAAATCATTTACATTTACTAATCAAGGTACATATTTGTAGAGACGGATTGACTAGACTCCCTGCGAAATTTTTGATAAGGCGACTCGACAGTTTAAGGTCATACCAAAAGAAACCTTGTATATTGGGGATTCCTTTGAAAATGATGTCGAAGGTAAGCACAAAGCCGGTTGGTCCTCTGTCTGGTTCAACCATCGCCACCGACCAGCACCAGCTGGAGGTGAATGCCTCATAGACTTTGAAGTTCATAGCCCCCAAGAACTCCTTGAAGTCATCACTGGATTCTTTTAGGCCAGTCGGCCTAGGAGGAAGACATCCATAACAACTTTTCTCTGATCACTGTAACGCACAAAACCCTTGGAACGATTCATTCCAAGGATTTTTGATTAATTATTTTCTGACTTATCCTCTCTGATACTAAAATTCATTATTTTTCTATTTAAGAAAATCCAAATTGTTACAGCAGAATAAATAAACGCTGCAATCAGGTAAATAGACTGTATTCCAATTTGGCTACTTAAATAACTAAAGATTAGTAACGAGCTCGATGAAGTAATCGTTAAAATAAGCTGTCGTAAAGTAAAAATACGTCCGACAGAATATGTGGGTGAATTTTCTTGTATCAACGATTGCTGGACTAAATCTCTGATTTGGTAAGGAATCCCTATTAAAAAATTAATAACCAAAGCAAACCAGGCAATTTTATTAAAAGCATAAATACCTGTCAAAATAGCAACTAGGAGTGATGAACCAAAAATAACTTTTCCTCCCAACCTAGAAACAGCTTTAGAGTACCTGATACTGATAATACCACCTAATATAGATCCAACAAAATAGGCTGCTCCTTGAAAGCCCCACCATTCCTCTGGTAAGCCCAAAAAACTAGTAGTAAAAAATAAGAGAAAGGTTTGTGTCCAAATAACATTCGCAATGGACTCACATGTGTCCATAATGGTTACATTTCTCAATTCTGCAATATGGAATAAATCATCCCATCCTTGCCGCACTCTCTTACGATACGAGAGCGAGTCTGCTTGTACCCTATATTTGACATCAATTTGCCGCAAAAGAACTACCGATAGAAGCAACAAAATGATGATGAGGTAAAACACTACGAATGGTTTGAGCACTAAAACAACTGGTATACCAAGAGTCCAAATAGCTGTCTGAAATATTTGAATGACAGTATAGAAAATTCCATTTAAACGAACTCTATCATCCATAGCAATATGTGCCAGTAAGACACCCTGTGCAGGTGAGAGAGCGCTCCCTATAAAGCTCAACAAAAATGTCATCAGTAATACAGTAGGGATACTCGTATAGGTCACCGCCAACACCATGATAAGAAAAATTTTACACAACGATGTTCCTGCCATAATTCCCTTGGCTGAGAGTTTATCAAATAGGTTGGACAGTAGAATACTGCCCAATATTTTTGCAACTGAGCTAATTACTAGAATCATACTCGTCTCAAATAAGGACTGACTCTTTTGATAAACAAAGAGTATTAAAGCCATATCCAGCAATACTCCTGCCAGTATAGTCAATACTTGAGAGATTAAAAACTTGATAAAAGATTGATTCATTTCATGATTTCCCATTCAAAACCTAAAAAATCTGATACAGACCTAGAAGAAAAAGTTAAATCAAGTTTCGAGAATAGCCGTAAAACCTATGGGACTAGATGCATTAAGTCCGATCTTGAGGATCAGGGAATTACTGTTTATCGTCGTAAAATTGGTCAAATTATGCAGAAATACAAATTGATTTCCAAATATACTCTTACTGCTTTTAAGCCCGGCAAGAGTGCTTCAAATAAAGATGATTTACTAAATATTGTAAACCAAGAATTTAGTGCAGATAGACCGATGCAAAAACTCACTACAGATTTAACTTATATCAGAGCAAGTGGAAAATAGTGTTAGGCGTGTCTTATTCTTGACTTGTATAATCGTGAAATTGTTGGTTGGTCAGTCGGCTCTAACAAGAATGCAGATTTGGTACTTGATGCGATGAAAAGTATTCCATATGATCTTGATAAAGTTGAAGTTTTCCATACTGACAGAGGGGCTGAATTTGTTAATGCGTACAAATTTAAGTCCTTAGAACAACTTGCCCTACTAACACACGATTATATTCATTGGTGGAATCACAAGCGTAAACATTCTACACTGAACAATTTGTCGCCATTAACATTCAAAGCTTGAAGCAAACTAGCTCCGGCTTGAGGTTGAGCTGAGTAGTGATAGGCTGGTTTTCCAAAGGCTGCTTATGGCAGCTTTGTCAGCCGGTAAAATCACTACTCAGGAGACTCAAGGTCAAGCCGGAGTGAACGATGAAAACTCCTTATAAAAAGTGTCCGATTTAGGGTTGACATTACACTCGAATAGTCATGTTGACAAATCTTCTTTATTCTTTTCGGCCTTTGCTTTACGGATTTCCATCAAAATACCAAGGAACAGCACAACCAGGCCGGCTAAGAGTCGTGCGAGCCAAACATTTATCGGTAAACTTTCGAAGATGGATAAGGCAATCTTGCCGATCATCACGTAAATGATCAGTTCCAACATGAATTTAAACATAGCTAAGTTCTCCTTTCACGATTGCAGGAGCAGGGTGCTTTCTACTGGCCCAGTTCTTTGGTTTTTTGGACAGCTGCTTTGGTCGCTTCCATGAGAGCGGCGCGGAAGCCATTTTTTTCTAGGCTGACGACTCCTGCGATGGTGGAGCCGCCTGGGGAGGTGACTTCTTGGCGAAGTTGGGCGGGGTGTTTGTCGGATTGGAGGGTCATCTGGGCAGTGCCAAGGAGGGTCTGGGCGACTAGGGTTTGGGCGTCTGAGGGCTTGAGTCCTTGCTCGATACCTGCGTCGGTTAGGGCTTCAATCATTTGGTAGACGAAGGCGGGGCCGCAGCCAGCGAGGGCGGTGGCTGCGTCTAGGAGGTTTTCTGGAAGCTGCATGAGGCGGCCGCTTGCGGCGAGTAGGTGTTCAAGGAGGGGGGCTAGGTCTGGGTTGGCTAGACTGTAGGTGGTCATGCCTTGGCCGATGGCTACGGGTGTATTGGGCATGATGCGGATGGTGTGATCGAGGGGCAAGTGCTGGGCTAGGCTAGCTAGGGGGAGGCCCGCTGCCATGGACACCCAGATTGTCTCCGGCTTGGCTAGGGGGGCTAGGTCTTCAATAAGACTGGCTAGTAGGTGGGGTTTAAGGCCTAGAAAAACCACATCTGCTTGACTGACTAGGTCTGGGTTGCTCAGGAGCGTTCCGTTTGTCAGTTGAGCTAGGGTTTGGGCCTTGGCTGGGTTGTGGTTGCTGAGGAGGACTTGATGGCCTGGGACTTGCGCGACAGCTTGAGCCAGGGCACCTCCCATATTTCCGGTACCAATAAATCCAATTTTCATGGGCACCTCCTAGCGGGTCTGGCCTTGGCCTTTGATGACATACTTGTAGGTGGTCATTTCTTGCAGTCCCATGGGACCACGTGCATGCATTTTTTGGGTGGAAATGCCGAGCTCACAGCCTAGGCCGAATTCGCCTCCGTCTGTGAAACGGGTGGAGGCGTTGACATAAACGGCTGCCGAGTCAACTAGGAGGGTGAAAAGATCGGCGGCTTGGGTGTCGGTGGTCACAATGGCTTCTGAATGGCCACTGGAATGGTGGTTGATATGGCTGATGGCAGCCTCCAGCGATGGGAGGACTTTGACAGCCATGATGTAATCCAAAAACTCGGTATCAAAATCCTGGCTACCAGCTGGGATAGCTGCTTGCAGGTAGGGCTGAGCAGAGGCATCCGCCCGCAATTCGACCTTATCAGCTAGGGCAGCTTCAAAGGCTGGTAGGAAATCGGCTGCAATGTCCTGGTGGACTAGGAGTACTTCGGCTGCATTGCAGACAGAGGGACGACTGGTTTTGGCATTGACGGCCAGAGCGACTGCCATCTCCAGGTCAACCTGCTGATCAATATAGACATGGCAGAGGCCTGTCCCTGTTTCAATTACGGGAACAGTCGCCTGTTCGACAACGGCTTGGATGAGGCCGGCTCCACCACGTGGAACCAGGAGGTCAATTTTGCCTTTGGCGGTCATCAGTTCCTGGGCGGAGGCTCGGCTTGTGTCCTGCACCAACTCTAGGACTCCTGGATGGACTCCAGCCTGCTCCAAACCTGTTTTCAAGGCCTTGACGATGGCTTGGGCAGAGTTGAAGGCTTCCTTACCACCACGGAGGATGACTGCATTGCCACTCTTGATCGCTAGGGCGGCTGCATCCGAGGTGACATTAGGGCGGCTTTCATAAATCATGCCGATCAAACCGAAGGGAATCGAGCGTTTCTGAATTTGTAAGCCATCTTCACGCACGCGCTCCTCTAACACCAGACCAACCGGATCTGGCAAATCAAGCAAGGCCCGAATGCCTGCAGCCATATCCGCGATCCGTTCGCGGGTTAGAAGCAGACGATCCTGCATGACCGGACTAATCTTTCCCTGTGCGGCGGCCATATCTAAGGCATTCCCGGCTAGGATGGCATCCGCTTGCGCTTCCAATTGATCAGCCATTGCTGCTAAGGCCTGATTTTTCACCTGGCTGCTGGCAACATTGATGGAGGCCTTGTGCTCCAAAAGTGAATCCAATAATTCCTGTGTACTTGTCATAATCCCTCCTATAAGCTGACCCAATCATTGCGATGGATCAAGACTCCTTCTGCTCTGCCTGCTTCTAAGTCAGCGGACGCCAAGCGGACGCGCCCCTTGCCAATTAATTGATGCGACTCCTGACTATAGACTTCTACCACTTGACCAGCCTCAAATTCGCCTTCCACTTGAGCCACTCCTGCGGCTAGTAAACTGCGTCCCTCCTGTAAGAGGGCCTTGGTTGCTCCGGCATCAACTTCGACTAGGGCGTCTACCCGAGCATAGAAGGCCATCCACTGTTTCCGCTGATTCATGGCTTGGTCCTGAGGTAAGAAGTAGGTGCCGCGATTCGCTTGCGTGACAGCCTGCAAAAGGGCTGTATCTTCTTTGGAGGAACAGATAAAAACTGGAACTCCGGACTTGGTCGCAAGAGCAGCCGCCTGTAGTTTGGTAATCATCCCGCCTGTTCCATTGGCAGAACCAGCCCCTGCTGCCATGGCAAATAGCTCTTCATCGATCTGCTCAATTACAGGTAGGTGCCGGGCCTCTGGATCCTGATTAGGATTGGCTGTGTAGAGACCATCCACATCTGTCAGCAAAACCAAGAGATCGGCCTTGAGCAGGGAAGCCACTTGGGCTGACAAGGTATCATTATCCCCGACCTTGATTTCCTCAATGGCGATGGTGTCATTTTCATTAATAATGGGCAGGGCTCGTTGCTTGAGCAAAACCTGCAGGGCTTGCGAAGCATTCTGGTAGCGTCTGGCATCCGCAAAATCATCCTGGGTCAGGAGGATCTGGGCTGTCGCAATCCCGTCCTTCATCAGATTCTGGCTATACTCTTCAATCAAGAGTCCTTGCCCGACTGCAGCAGAGGCTTGTTTTTCAGCAATCTTGGTCGGTCGTTTCGCAAATCCCAAGCGGCGAAAGCCTGCCGCAATGGAGCCCGATGTCACCAATACAATCTGGTGTCCCTGCTGGTGGAGCTGTGCCAACTGATTGGTGATACGGGCGATCTTGATCCGGTCCAAGTGACCATTCTCCTGGGTTAGGGAAGATGTCCCCACTTTAAATACAATGGTTTTCTCTGCCATAGTTCTCTCTCCATTTTTAGTTAGGAAAATTATACCACATTAGAGGCGGATTTTCAGAACCACTCCGGTCAAGGCTTGGAGGATCAAGTCTGTCCCTTGAATCCGGAAGCCGACTTGTTGCGCGGCTGGAATCCCTGCTAGATTAACTTGTTCGCCATCAACCAGGACCTGGATTGAGCTGGCATCGGCTAGGTGGGCAAGGGACAGGGAGCGCTGCTGGTCATCGGCATTGACCACTACGACCAGTGATTCAGCAGGATTCAAAAGGAAACGATAGGCGATCAACAGATCTTCCTGATTCCCTGGGGTAAGAAGCTGGACCTTTTGATCCACCTGCTTGCGATCAGACAGGCGGAATACCCCTTCTGCTTTTCGCAAGGCAATCAAACCACGGGTATAGGCCAGTGTCTTCAGGGCATCGGGGTGACTAGCGGCATCGCGGACCTTGGACCAGTCAAAGCGGTTCACTGCATCAGAGGCGTCGTAAGAATCATGAATAAAATAGGGAAAGCGGAAGGGCTGGCCTGCTTGATCCTCTAGCAGGTAGGACTTATGCGGCGCCAGGGCTGGAGCAACCGGCTCCTCGAAGTCCGGATGGCGGAATTGCTTGGTCCGGCCGTATTCCTGACCTGCATGGAGAAAAATGGTCCCTTGGGCTGTCAGCAAGAGCAGCTGGCCCAGACGAATCCGCCGGTGAATCTCAGCTAAATGGGCTGGGACCTCCGGGTCTTTCTGAATCGATTGGGCAATGATGTCGAACAAGGGCAAATTATCATGTGCCTCAATGTATTGCACCACATCACCCGGCTGATCAGCCTTAAAATTGGTCGGCTGAGCCTTCAGCGATTGGAAGAGGTCATGAATCTTGATCGCACCTCCGGTTAGAAAGGCCGGCTCCCCTTCTGTCGGATAGCCCGACTTAAGGCTATTGCGGAAATGGTCTGAAAAAACAGCGACTTGATCGGTCTGATCCATCCAATCCTGATCGGCTGCTGGTCTAGAATCGTCCTCGTCACCCACATAGGTCCGCCAGCCTTCCCCAAGAATCAAAACCTGTGGATTGAGCTCCTGAGCCAGCTGAGCTACCTGCTCTAAGGTCTCCGCATCATGGTCTCCCATCATATCAAAACGGAAACCGTCCACCTTGTAGACATCGAGTAAATAAGCAATCGAATCTAAAATTAAACGACGGGTCATGGCATGAGTTGAGGCTAGACGACCACCACCAAAACTGGTTCGGGCCTCCCCATCCGCATCCATAAAATGATAGTAATGAGGCTCCAAATCCTCAAAAATCCCCAACTGAGCTGTATGGTTGTAGACCACATCCAAAATGACTCCCATTCCCCGCGCATGAATGGCCGCAATGAGATCTTTCAATTCCTGAATGCGCAAGGCTGGATCGGTTGGATTTACAGAATACATCCCTGTCAAAGCGAAATAATGCTGGGGATCGTAACCCCAGTTATAATTAGTACCTCCAGAAGCATAATCCCACAGCCCCTGACTTGCCTGGAATTCATCTGCCAAATAATAGCTAAGAACGGGTAGAAGCTGAATATGGGTCACGCCTAGTGATTGAATGTAGTCCAACCGCTCTTCCATGGCCTGAAAGGTACCAAAAGGAGCCGCTAATTCATCCAGGACTTCTGGATCAGAGGTGAAATCACGGACATGGACTTCATAGATCACGGCATCTTCCCGCCTCTTATAACCTGGAATTTCTGCAAAAGCCAGGTCCCCTCGACCTGTTTTCCGAGGATCCAGAATGGCTCCTTTGGCTACCTGATAAGCTAGACCACGATGCCGCTGCTGGTTCGACCAAGCCGCCAAGGATGGGGTATAAGGATCTAACACGCGCACCACTTGATCTGCCCGCTGAATTTGGTAGTGGTAGAAATAGCCCTGTAAATCTGCCAACCCCAAGTCGGCTCCAGCATCCAGCTCTAAAAACCAGACCCCCTTAGAACTTGCCTTCATAGGAAGAATCGCCAACTCCAAATCTACATCCTTTTTATCATAGAGAACCAGCTCCACCTGCTGCGCCGAAGGAGCCCAGAAGCGAAACTGGACCTGCCGCGCTCCAGCTCTGACTTCCAAGCCCAAGGGCCCCTCATAGGCAGAAAGCTGATCCAGCAACTGCCAGGCCAAAAAACTGGTCACTTGAGAATCTCCTACTTGCACCCGGTAAGGAGCTGCGGCATTCGTGGCCAAGTGTGCCTGAATCCGTAACGAACGGCCTTCCTGCAACCACTCCACGCACTCCAGTTCCAGTCGTTCCCCAGCTGTATCCCAGACCTGTACTTCTGTTGATAACCGATCCAAGTTTAGATCACTAGGTTCGGCTAAGTACAGGATGAGCTCCTGATCACTGATTTGCTTGGCACTTTTTAAGGAAATTACTGGTCTCATTTTTTCATCCTTCCCCACTACTTTTTATTGTGAAATCGCTTACTATTATAAACACAAAAATACCAGCTGTAAAGCATAATCATTGGACAGGGCCTAAAAGCCTATGTTAAAATGATTTTGAAATCGGAAAAAGAGGTATATCTATGGATAAGCGTGTAGGATCCAGTCGTCGCCTAGCCTTTTTGGCGGTCATGGCAGCCTTTTGTTTTGTGGGACGCCAGATCACCGCCGGCCTCCCCAATATCCAGCCAGTCACAGCGATTTTAATGATGTTGACCCTCCAGTTGACCTTGGCAGACGGCATCATTGTGGCAGCCTTGACCATTCTCATTTCCAATATTTTCTTGGGAATGGGACCTTGGACTATCTACCAGATCCTGACCTATACCATTCTGATGGCTGGCCTCTATGGCTTACGCCCCCTCCATAGGAGGCTGGCCAGCAAACCCAAGCTCCGCTTGGTCCTCTTTGCCTTGGTTGCCTTCTTCTTTGGCTTCCTCTACGGCTTTGTCATTTCCTTTTTCTCCGCCCAAACTTACAGCGTCAGCAATTTTTGGGCCTACTATCTCCAAGGTCTCCCTTTTGACCTCCTCCACGCCCTCGGCAACGCCCTCTTCTACCTGATCCTGGAACCCATCCTAAGTCCCCTGATTCAGGTTTTACGCAAACAATACCATTTTTAATACTACTTTCAATCTAAAATCATTGCTCAAACTATTTTGAATTCAAACTAGGCAGCGAGACGCAGGCATAACTAAAGTTAGACAAGTCGAAGCTAACGACGTGTGAATTCAAAATAGAAAGAGTATAAGGAGTCTTTTTATGAAAAAACTTACCCTACTCGCCCTTACTGCCCTAGCCCTCACAGGCTGTGCAACTAATAACCAGTCTGCTACAGAATCCTCCTCATCAACGGCTTCTAGCAGCCAGGTTGTGGAGTCCAAAATTACCCTTTCTGTTACCCAAGACGGTCAAGCTATCGAAAATAGCCCCTTTGAACTTTCCTTCAAAGAAGGCGACAAACTGCTAGACGTCATGAAAGCGCAAATGGATATTCAAGAAGAAAACGGCTTGGTAACCTCTATCAACGGTGTCAGCCAACAACCAGACGAACAAAAATACTGGCTCTTCGATGTGAATGGTAAAATGAGCGACAAAGGTGCCCAGGACGTCCAACTCAAAGACGGTGACAAAATCGACTGGAAACTCGAAGCCTACCAAGGAGAATAAAATCAAGCAGCCGTGTGGAAACAAGCCACACGGCTTTTTGTATGGCAAAAGAGTCCTAGCACAAGGCTAAGACCCTTATGGTAGCGAGTATCTACTCCTATAAATCTAAATCCTGCAAAGAATCCATTGTGATTACTTCATCAGCCAGCTCCCACACAACTGGATTATGAGTTGCTATGACTATTAGCCGATTAGGGGCACGAAGGGAAAGTAGAATTTCCATAATCAACTGAGATGTCATAGGATCGATAGAAGCTGTCGGTTCATCTGCCAAAATAAATGGTGGGTCTTTTAAGATTAGCTTTGCTAGAGCAACGCGTTGAGCCTCACCACCAGACAACTCAAAAATCGGCTTATCTAGCTTCAAATAAGACAAACCAACACGCTCAAGAGCCTGTTCTTCCTTCTTATGTTGCTCATTCTTAGACAATTTTTGACCGATCAAGCCTAGCTTTAAATTTTCTTCAATTGTTTGATCCTCAATCAAACCAAAATTTTGAAACAAGTACCCTAGCTCATGACGGAAAAAATCTGTCGACCGATAACTAGCCAAGTCTCGATTCCGATAGAAAATAGTTCCATCATAAGATTCTAATTTTCCTATCATATTCATTAGAGTTGTTTTCCCACTACCGCTTGAACCAATTAAAGCATAAACTTTCCCAGCTTCAAAAGTTATGGAAAGATTCGAAAACAAACGCCTTTCCCCAAAAGCTTTACTCACATTTTCAAGGCGAATCATATTAACCTCCCTTTAAAACAAGCGTACTCATTTCATTTTCTTTTCTAACTTGATTCTGTAGCTGTAAAATGGAAAGAATGGTAAAGAATAATAAGGCCAACAAGGCAACCAGTAGCTCTACTTCCAGAAACAGACTAGCTACAAATCCCAATAAAAAGACGGCTATTTGAACGAAAAGATAGTTGCGATGAATTTCTAAGAAGCCTAGACCTGAAATTCGTTTAATAAAAATTCTCCGTCTAAATTCTTCGAAATAAAGCCTATTCATGCTACTAAACAGTAAGATAGATGTGGCTACTCCAAATACAACTCCTATAAACAGAATCCAACGTTCCCGCTGAACATTCTCTAACAACTGAATATAGATTTGAGAAGCGGGTTGTAATTCCCCAACCCAGTTTTTGATTCCTTGCTTCTCAAGTAACTCTTGAATATCTGATAACTGATTAAAAAATACATAATTCTGTATAGCATCCGACCAAAACAGGACTGATTGCTCTCCTGTCGATTCTGGTGTCACTACAACAATAATTGGATCTTTTAGAAACTGCTGGTAGGAAATCGGGGTGCTATTGTAAACAAATCGGTCCTTACCCGATTCTAAATAACCCACTGTCGCTTCCATCTCTTGACGGCTATCTTTACTGGCCATACGATTTGTCATATCTTCCTCAAAAACAGATTTATAGTGTCCCTCTTCCGAACGAAGGAAGTCAGGTAACAATAAGACAAACTCTCCTATATCTAAATGCTGTAATTTCTCATCAATCGCAACATCTACAGAAATATTTTGATGTTTCAAATATTGTGGTGTGACAAAAAGGACATTACCAGAAGGACCATAATCCTGCCAGTCTGTAGATAGGGATAAATTTTTAGAGGAATTGATTCCATTTTGCATCACACGATCAACCAATTGGTGTCTCGCTAACAAAGCTTTCTGCTCTGATACAGCCTGAGATACTAACTGATACCAAATCTCCTGTTTCCTTTGCATATCCTCATTATTCCCCCCACATCTATACCCTCACGGCTAATAGAGAGGGAAATAAGGTCCTTCTCCTGAATCCATGCCTCCTGCCCTTGTTTTTGTTGTTCCCAGGCTTTTGAATAATTCAAACCACTTCCCATTCCCACCGAAATGATTATAATAGCTAATAACTGTCCCATTAAAATAAGACTAATAACACCTCTAACAGGAATTTCCCCCTTAATCATTTGCATCAAATGGACCTTCTTAACACCAACTGCAAATAACTGAGCAAAGAACAGATCAATCAATAGTAAAAGTAGATTATAAACGATTAACCCCACCACAATTGTCATAAGGGATATAGACGGAAGCGAGAACACAAATTTCAAAATAAAAGTAAGGATTCCTCCAACAGCTAAACCGACTCCTATCGATTTTAAATCTTGCACAAGCGGTCTAAGAAAAATGGACCACCGTCGCTCTCCTGAAATAAGCCGAATACCTGAAGTCTTCAAATAACCAATCTGGCTGATAAGAGTCAATGAAGCAAATGTTAATAAGAAAATTAGTAATCCAATTAATTGAAAACCATTGCTGACCACTAAAACTAGTGTAGAAAATTGAGATGGGCTTGATAGATACATATTGGTTAATCCAAACTGACTTAACTCCTTCTTCAATCTTTGAAGATCTAAGTCACCTTCAAAGATAAAGTAATTCGTCTCAAGACTAAGATTTTCAGCCTCTTTATAAGTCTTTTCCAAAAGTTCACTTGGCAGCTCTCCCCTTCCAAAAGTCATATAGGAGAAAACCGGTTTCCCTTCTGAATTCGGATCTTGAGATTGAATTGCAATCAGACTATCGGTTTGATACGCCAGCCTATCCAAAGCTTCTGCTACTTGTTGAAAATGAGTCTCAGGACTAGAGTCAAATACAGCAATATTCGGATAATAGTAGGATATATATGTATCACTCCAAATTGTCAAAACCCAAACAAAGAATAAACTAAGCAATACATTCGATATAACAATGAAAACTTTCTTCATCATCTGCCTCCTAATTCCAAAATAGGGGGCAGAAATAATTCCGCCCCCAAAAATGAACTAATTCATTATAGCAATCAGAAATGTTTTACGGCAATCTCTACCAACCTGCATCAAAGACAACATACTCTCCAACATTTGTATTGATGAATGCATACGAAGTTGCATGAGCTCCCGCATAAGCAGTTCTCTGATTATTCCGAGCTGTACTGCCTACATAAGACCAATGATGCTGGCCTCCATGATAATAATTTGAGAAAGCTCCCCAATTATTTGGATTATGGTGTGCTCCATAAGTCCACTCCCCTCCACGATGAGAGACAGCCGAAACAGGGAGAACGAAGGCTACAGATAAAAATGCAATAACCATTATGACCAGTTTCTTAGTTTTCAGCATAAGATTACTCCTTTATAAAAAGATATAAACTATCAAAGTAACTCCACCTTTGGGTATATCAATCTGAACACAAATATCTTTTCCTCCCTTCCACAGATAGAGACCCACTTTTTATAAGCTCTTCATAAATTATCCCGAACAATACCTATTACTTTCCATCATCAAATTTTTTCAAGGAATCCTTAGGATTACAATCAGCAGCCAGTTTCTACTCAAAACTTATGTATAAAATAGGAAAGGGAAGACTTTTATCCCAAACTCGTATTGTATACACTGAGTTTTTTCGTCCTATAAGCTTTGGATTGATAACGCTTTCTTTTCTTACTCTAACTATACCATGGTTTCTTTTTTTTCAAATAAAACATGCTACAATGTTCAGAAAAACGCTATCCCCCCTTCTCATCAATCATCTACGAGAAGGGGGGATAGCGTTTTCTTAATTTTCGGTTGACTAACTGCCTTCTTCCAGATCCTTAAGACGGACGGAAACCAGACTGGAGACTCCTGATTCCTGCATGGTCACGCCATACATACTATCTGCGGCGGCCATGGTTCCTTTGCGGTGGGTTACGACGATAAATTGAGAGCGTTGGTCAAAGCGTTTGAGGTAATCACCAAAGCGTTTGACATTGGCTTCATCCAGGGCTGCCTCAACCTCATCCAAAATCACAAAGGGAATGGTCTTGACGCGAATAATGGCAAATAGTAGAGCCAAGGCTGACAAAGCCTTTTCGCCACCACTCATCAGATTCAAAGATTGGATCTTTTTACCGGGTGGTTGAACAGAAATCTCTACACCCGCGACGAGGAGATCAGGATCAGTTAAGAAGAGGTCGGCTTGACCGCCTCCGAACATTTGACTGAAGGTTTCCTTGAAGCTCTGGCGAATAGCTTCAAAGGTTGTTTGGAAGCGTTCGCGAACTTCTTGGTTCATCTCATCCATGGTGTCCATCAATAGACTCTTAGCATCCAGGATATCCTGGCGTTGACCCATTAAGAAGTCATGCCGGCTCTGTACTTCTTCATATTGTTCTAAAGCTGCCAGATTGACAGGGCCGAGGGCCTTGATGGCCTGCTCCAGGTCTTTGACTTCGGCGCGTGCCTGGTCCAGGTCTTGAACAGGCTGGACCTGCTCACGCGCTGCTTCAACTGTTAATTGATAATCATCGGTTAGGCGTTGCAAGTCCCGGCGCAAGGCTGTTTCTAGGTTGGAGCATTGCGAATCCAGTTGGGCTTCTTCACGAATTAGACCTTCGTTTTCAGACCGAGCTTGGTCTAGTTGGTCATTGAGTTCTTCAACCTGGGCTTCTAGGTCTTCCTTTTCAAAGCGTAGGCGGATCAAGCTCTGTTGGTTAGACTCCTTTTGCGTCTGGGTTTCCTGAAGAGCTTTTTCCAAAGTATCGGCCTGGCCTTGCAATTCTTCCAGAGATGCCAATTGCTGGAGGCGACTCTTTAGGTCTTCTTGCTCCTGGTTGATGCTGGTCAACTGAGCTGTTTTGGCTTCCTGCTGACTTTGCAAGAGGGTGAGTTGGCCTTTTTTGCTGGTTTGCTCAACCAGGAGGAGTTGAAGTTGTTCTTCCAGTTCCTTGACCTGATCACGGTGCGCATCCTTGTTTTCTCGTAGTGCCTCTAGGTCTTGTTCCAGTTTGATTTTTTCCTGCCCCAGTTTCTGAAGCTCCGCTTTCAAAGCTGTCACCTGTTCTTGTAAGTGTGGTGTTTGTTCAAGACCTGCTCTCTGGGTCTTTTTGTCTAAGAGAGTCTGGAGGCGGTCTACATCACTTTGGGCTTGTTCCCAATTGAGGCGGATGGCTTGTTCCTTGTGGCGAATAGCTTCGCCCTTTATTTTCAGCTGATCCAGCTCTTCTTGGTCTGCATCTACCTCTTTTTTAATTGCGGCCAAGGCTGCTTCCTGCTGACCCAGTTGCACCTGGGCTGCCTGGAGTTGCACTTGAACCTGCTCCAACTCAGGCTTGAGCAAAAGGCTCTGATTATTGCGCTGGCTCCCGCCGGCATAGGCACCACCGGCCCGAATTTCAGTCCCGTCTAGGGTAATCAAACGCAGGCGATAGTTGAGCTGCCGAGCGGCTTGCCGGGCCTGGTCAATGGTTTCAAAAATCGCAATGGTTCCCAAGAGGTTCCCATAGATGCCGGCCAGTTCTGGATCGTAGGCGATAACATCAACAGCCATTCCCAAAAAGCCTGGAGCTTGCGCCAGAGTAGCTGCCTGTTGCTCCGAAATCGTCCGAGCCTGAATCCGTGTCAGAGGAAGGAAGGTAGCCCGACCTGCCCGCTGTTTTTGGAGATAGGCAATAGCCTGAGTGGCAGCCTCTTCGTCTGCCACAATCAAATGCTGACTGCTGGCACCCAGGGCTACATCCAAGGCCTGCTGGAACCGGAGGTCAAAGCTGAGATGCTCACTCACCACTCCCCGAATTCCCGGCAGACGATCTTGAGCCATCAAGACGCTGCGCACACCCGCATAGAGATTGGAGTGGTTGGCTAGAATATTTTCCAGACTTTCCCTACGTGCATCTAGTTTACGAACTGTCTCCAGCTGACTGAAATAGGCTTCTTGGTGCTGCTGATAAGACTGACGCTGCTGCAGAAGTTTTTGATCCCGCGCTTGATAGTCTGCTAGGGCAGCAGCCAGCTCTTTTTCAACAGCTTCTAAGTCCCCACTTAAACGGTCCAGCTGTTCCCGGGCCGCTTTTTGTTGCTGGCTCAATTCTTGCCGTTCTTGACTTTTCTGAGAATCCCGCAAGACCTGGGCCTCTAACTGGGTTTCCAAAGCGGTCACCTGGTTACTCAAGTCCGCCTCCCGGCGTAAGAGTTCCAAATAATCTTCCCGTAATTTTTCCAAATGACTCTCGGGATCCTCGGACTGACTCAGCCGTTGGCGGAGCTCCTGCTCTTCAGTCTGCAAGACCGATAGGCTTTGCCTCTCTGAGGCCAACTCCTCATCCAACTGCTCCAGAGCTGCCCTCAGCTCGACCTCTCCTTGTCCCAAAAGCTCCAGACGCTTACGCCCCTCGGTCTCCACTTGACCCGATTGCTGACTTTCTTGCTGCAACAAGGCTTGCTTGGTTTGATAATCCGCCACTAAGGACGTCAAGGCCAATAAATCTTCCTGCTTCTTGGTCATCTCCGCTTCAACTGCCTGACTCTTGGTCCGGCAAGTCTGTAAGTCCTCCTCCAGGGCCCGACGGCGCTCTTTAAAGGAACTCAACCGGTCCTCAACTTGACTTAGAGCGGCAACCACTTGATCCAGCTCCAACCTTCCTTGATCCAATTGCGCAAGGATTAAATCTAAAGTAGCTTGAGAACGCCGACTATCTAAGGTTTGAAAACGGCGGGCCACCTCCGCCTGTTCTTTGAGAGGAGGGAGCTGCAAATCCAGCTCATACAGAATATCTTCCAGGCGATCTAGGTTTTCCTGGGTTTGTTTGAGCTTGGATTCAGTCTCCTTCCGCCGGGTCTTGTACTTCAAGACACCCGCAGCCTCTTCAAAAATCGCCCGACGCTCCTCTGGCTTACTGGTAAAAATTTCCTCGACCTTGCCCTGGGAGATTATCGAAAAGGAATCCCGCCCCAAACCAGTATCCATAAACAACTCATGGATATCCTTGAGCCGAACCTTGCGGCCATCGATCCGATACTCACTATCCCCATTGCGAAAAATCTGCCGTTCAATCTGAACCTGCTCCCCTTGACCGGTCAAGTACTGGTCCTGGTTGTCCAAGGTCACCCGCACACGGGCATAGTTGAGAGGAGACCGGGACTCTGTTCCCGCGAAAATGACATCCGGCATCTTGCCCCCACGCAGACTTTTGACACTGGATTCCCCCAAGGCCCACCGAAGACTCTCTGTAATATTACTTTTCCCTGAGCCGTTGGGACCGACAATCGCGGTTACACCTTCATCAAAGGTTACAGTTGTCTTGTCCGCAAAGGATTTAAAGCCCTGGATTTCAATTTCCTTTAAGTACATCTGCTTCCCTCTCAGCGATGGCCTTCTTGGCCGCCTCTTGTTCCGCTATTTTTTTCGAGCGTCCCGTCCCCTGGGTTAGCTTTTGGTCATTTAAGAAAACACCCACCAAAAATTCCTTGGCATGGGCTGGTCCAGACTCCTGCAATACCTGGTAGCGGATTTGGACATCGCCACCAGCCTGCAGAATCTCCTGTAATTGTGTTTTGTAGTCCACCACACGCTCAAACTGACCTGTTTCAATTTTGGGGATAATGTGGATAGTGATAAAGGATCGGACAGCATCAACACCCTGATCCAAAAGCAGGGCTCCTAGAAAGGCTTCGAACAGATCCCCCAGGATGGTCTCGCGATTGCGTCCGCCATTTTTTTCTTCCCCCTTCCCCAGGCGGATGTATTGGTCAAATTTACAGTCCCGGGAAAAACCGGCAAGACTTTCCTCCCGCACCATCATCGACCGTAATTTGGACAATTCTCCTTCAGGTTTTTCCGGAAAATGGCCATATAAATATTCCGAAATCAAGAGCTGTAGAACAGCGTCTCCTAAAAATTCCAAACGTTCATTATGTGAAATGTTTAAGAGACGGTGCTCATTAGCATAAGAAGTATGGGTAAAAGCGGTTTCCAAGAGGGTCGTATTGCCAAAAACAATTCCGAACTCTTGAGTCAGCATGGTTGTTAAATGGTTCATAGAAAGCTCCTTTTAAATTCTGTAACTTATTGTATCATGATGCGGCTATCCAAGCAAAAGAAGAATGAAAAAATCCACTAAAAAACCGTCCTCAAAAGGACGGTCTTATTTGTTCAAGGCCGAATAGTTTTGGCCATATAAAAAATAGATAAGGCTGCCCAAGATAATGGAAATCCCAAAGGCCAACCAGGTAGCCCCATCATACTGAACCATAAAGGAGAGGCAGATCAAAATGGATAGGATTGGCAAAAAGGGTACCCAGGGAGTTTTAAACTCTTGGGAACCGGGCAAGCCCTCAACCTGCCGTAAACGAATGAGTCCAAAGGCCAAAATAATCAGGTAGGCCAAGGTCACAATGTTTAGGAAGGAAGCCAGACTAGCGAGAGGGAAGACCCCTGCAAACAGGGCGGCAAAGAATCCCACCAGCAAGGTCGCATTGGTCGGCACCTTGCTCTGGGGATCCAATTTCCGAAAGGCCTGCGGCAATAAGCCATCACGCGCAATCGAATAAATCATCCGTGACAGAGCATAGGTCAAGGAAATACATACGGTGATCAAGGTTAGAATCGCTACCAGGGACACATAGTTGGCAGCCCAGCCTAGATTGGCACTGCGCAAGGCAAAGGCAACTGCATCCGGCACATTCAACTGCTCATAAGGCACAATCCCGGTTAAAACCAAGGTCACCAAGATATACATCACCGTCACCACAACCAAGGCAAGACCGATACCACGCGGAACATTCTTTTGTGGCTCCTCCACTTCATCCACAGCCATAGACAAGGACTCGTATCCTAAAAAGCTAAAGAACATAAGCGAGGCACCAGCCATAATCCCTGTTTTAGCCCCGTAGAGAGAACCAAAGCCAAAGGGAGCAAAGTTACTCCAGTTAGCTGGTTGAACATAGAAGACCCCAACTAGAATAAAAAGTAGGAGCGCCGAGAATTTCAAGACCACCAGTAAAGAATTCAAGCGCAGAGCTGTTTTTGACTGCAAGAGTACCACCGCTGTGACAAACACAACCACCAGGACCGGAAGCAGGTCAATATAGGTGCCCGCTTCTGGGTTAAAGGTGCCACTCAGAGCCTCAGGCATCTCCCAGCCAAAGGAAGCCAGTAGGCCTTTCAAATAGCCAGCCCAACCAGCAGCCACGCCCGACACTGCCATCAAGTATTCTAAAATGGTAAACCAGCCCACCATCCAGGCAGGATACTCGCCGAAAACGGAATAGATATAGGAATAGGCCCCACCCGAAGCCGGAATCCGCGAGGCAAATTCGGCAAAAAAGAGAGCCGACAAGCCGACACAGAAGGCGGAAACAATAATTGAAATGACCAGGGCTGGACCAGCCAGCGTAGCTGCTCCAATCCCGGTAATGGTGAAAATCCCTGTTCCCACCATAGCTCCCGTCCCTAAAAACAAGAGATCCCGCAAACCTAGATGGCGCCGCATCTCCGTCCGTTGCTGGCTACCATCCTTTTTTCGAAATGCTTTCATATTTTACTCCCTTTAATTAAACACCTCTTATTCTATCACAGGACTGCCATTTTTAATACTTATCTGATAGAAAAAATAGCCAAAGCCTCCCCCAGCAAAGACTAACTAACTTCTATGGTATACTAATAACCGAATAGAGGGCGAGAAGCAAGTGGAGGAGGCTGAAGCAGACTGCATCCGTCTTGCCAAGGAGGGCTCCTCTAACAGCCCTCCTGTCCTCAAACCTATTTACACAAAGCCCATTTGAAAGGAGAATTCTTATCGTTACTGTTATTCTGATCATTTTGATGGTCCTATCTATCATTTATACTGTGGCTCTCGGACGGAGAGCCAGTCTGCCCGTCCTATTTGAGCGAGGCCCCAAGACCCTGACCGGATTTGCTATCGGCTTTGTCACCGACTTCCTGGACACCCTTGGGATTGGCTCTTACCTAACCACAACCGCACTTTTCCGAGCAACCCGCTATCTGGACGATGACCGCCACCTGCCCGGAACCCTCAATGTTGGCCATACACTGGCCCTCCTAGCGGAATCCCTCTTCTTTATTACTGCCGTACAGGTGGAACCACTAACGCTTGGATCAATGGTTCTAGCAGCCACCATCGGGGGCCAAGTCGGCAGTCACATTGTCAGCCGCCTAAACCGACAACTGATTTTACGGACCATTTCCATCGCCATGCTGGTAACCAGTACCCTAATGCTCAGTCGGATTACCGGTCTGGTCGACTCTCTTGGTAGTGGTAATACTGCCATGGGACTTAGCGGTCTTGCCCTCCTTATCGGAGTTGTTGGAAACTTTATCCTCGGTGTTCTCATGTCCGCCGGTGTTGGCCTCTATGCTCCTTGTATGGTTATGGTCTACCTCTTGGGGATGAATCCACTTGCAGCCTTCCCTATCATGATGACCTCCTGTGCCGCCTTGGCACCTGTGGTTTCCTTGACCTTTATCAAAACCGAAAGCTATCATAAAAAGGGCTTGGGCTGGTTTATTGTAGGTGGTGTGATTGGGGTTATCATTGCCGCAACCCTAGTCAAGAGTCTCTCACTCGATGTACTGAGCTGGATTATCGTTTTTGTCGGCTTCTACACAGCCCTCACCCTGTTCCGAGCTAGCCAGAAAGTGGAACCTGCATGAACACCTTAGACTACATCAAAAAGGTCCAATACGATGATCTCTACGATCGCCCCTATGGGGAAATCGACTATCTTCTTTTAGCCGAACTGAGCTATCTCCCCTTTGATGATCTCGTTTCTTCCAGCTTTGCGACCCAACAAGCAAGCCGATTGGTAGAATTGGCTCCACAAATCCCTAAGGATCCATCACCTCTGATGACCGAGCGCTACCAATTGCTAGAAGCTATGGTTGCCAGCAAACGCTATAAAAATCTCAAACTCATGGGCTTTGAAAACACGATTGATCCCGCTGAAAATGTCCAATTTTCAGCCCTGGTCTTCTGCCTCAAACCCAAGACCTTTGTGATTAGTTTCCGGGGAACCGATGATAGCTTGGTCGGTTGGAAGGAGGACCTCCTCATGTCCTATCAAACAGAGGTGCCTGCCCAGTACCTGGCCAAATCCTATCTCCAGCAAGCGCTAGAGGCCCTGGAAGGAGAAATCTATCTGAGCGGTCATTCAAAAGGGGGCAATCTGGCTATCTATGCAGCTAGCCAAGTGCCTGCCGATCTTCAGGAAAAAATCAACCAAATTTATTCCTTTGATGGTCCAGGACTCCACACCAGTGTTTTAAATAGTTCCGACTACCAGAATATTCACGAGAAAATTCAACGCTACATCCCTGAAAATTCGGTGGTTGGAATCCTCCTCCATTCGCAAGCTCCAGCTCAGATTGTTCAGAGCACGGTGCGCAATGGTCTGTCCCAACACAATACCTTTACCTGGGAAATCAGTGAGCATGCCTTTAAACAGGCTCCGGAACTCTCTGCTGAAAGTCAGCAATTGGAAGCAACCATGCTCCAGTTGATTGAGCAGGTGCCTGATCAAAATCTGGCCGAAGTCATTCAAACCTTCTTCTCGATTCTTGAAGAAGGAGGCATCACTTCGATCAACGCCTTTCTCCAATGGGATGCTATCAACTCTGTCTTGAAAGTCATCCAAAGTAGCCAAACCTTGACGGCCCAGCAAAGAGACCTCCTCTTTAGTTTTGGTCAGGCCTTCCTCCAACTACGCCAAAAAGTTCGGCGGGAAGCCCCTAAAAAAGACTCTTAAGTGAGACCAAATGAAAAATAGCAGAGCACCTAAACAGCCGAGTTGCTGATCAGGTGCTCTTTTGGTATACTAGAAAAGATTTTTACTACTAGATAGTGGTTTTTCATGAAATCGTTTAAAGGAATTTTATTCCTTCTTATCTCATTTGTTGTAACAGCCTGGGCTTGGTGAATTTTATCATCCCCGCCTTTGCCCTAACCGCTCTGTCACTGAGCTTCTTGCTCACCACTCGTGCCAGCTGGCTAGAGCAGCTCTTTAATGGCCTGGAGCACGTCTACCAATACCATAAGATGCTGGCTTCCTTCTCATTGGTACTCATCTTCCTTCACCGGATTGGCATGATCGGCCTCTTGGCACCACTCTGGGGCAGTAACTTGGCTGCCCAAATGGGCGATATCAGTTTGGGACTCTTTTTGACCCTTATCCTAGTCGCCTTTTTGGGAACCAAACTCCCCTATGAAACCTGGTGCTGGATTCATCGCCTGGTTTTCCCAGCCTACCTCTTTGGACTTCTCCATACCTACACGATCATGGGTGGCGCTCTCTTTACTTGGACACCTCTCGGAGTAATCACCGGTCTTTTTGCCCTCATCGGTATTGGATCAGCTCTCTACACTATGGTTTATTACCCAACCTTTGGTTTTTCTCATTTTGGTAAAGTGACAATGATTGAAAAACTAAACCATGATACCATCGAGCTAACTCTACAATTGCAAAAGGACTTCCCCTTCGAAGCTGGCCAATTTGCCTTTCTCCAAGTCCGCGAAGACGGCTTTGAAAAAAAGACTCACCCCTTCTCCATCTCAGGCAGACAAGGAAAAACAATCCAGTTTACCATTAAAAACTCTGGTGACCACACCGCCAACCTCTACCACAATCTCAAAGTTGGACACAAGGTTGGCCTCGACCGGGCCTATGGCCACATGCTCCTCAACCAGGGAGCTGAGTGTCAAGTTTGGATTGCCGGTGGAATTGGCCTAACTCCCTTTTTGGCAGGCCTACGCCAAGCCCAACAACCCCAGGTAGAAATTGACCTCTGCTACGCCTACACTGGTGAAGAAAACGCTGTTCATCTGGAACTGCTCCAAGCAGAAGCAGCGCAAAAGCCTAACTTCAACCTCCACCTTGTCAATAGCCAGGTTGATGGTTACCTCAACTTCCAGGAAGAAAATCTTCCTGAAGCTGGTACAGTCTTTATGTGTGGCCCCCAACCCATGATGGCTGCCCTCAGCAAACAGATCCATAAAATCAATCCAAAACTTGACTTGGTCTACGAAGGATTCAAGTTCCGTTAATTTTTTCAAATTTTTTTCAAAAAAACTATTGACACCTACTTGGTCATCTTGTATACTAATTAGGTAAATTGCTGATTTAGCTCAGTTGGCAGAGCGCATCCATGGTAAGGATGAGGTCGCCGGTTCAATCCCGGCAATTAGCATATTCAAAAACTCGGATTTAATCCGAGTTTTTTTGTTTATTTCCGCTAGTCTTTTTTGACAACTTGGTAGCAGACCAGCTGGTTTTGCGTACGGTTAGCGGATAAGATATAATCCTGTCCCTCGTAGTTAAAAGCCAGCACACTAGTCACTCCGACCTGCTCAGCAACTCGGTAGGTCACAACCTCCTGCTCCTGCATTTGCAGGAGTAACAACTCTGCTCGCCCCTCACGATAACCCAAAAGGACACTAGCCCGACCTGCTAAAGATCCCGCCCAAAGGGCTTGGACAAAAGGGGTGGCCTCAGGAAAGCGGTAGATTTCTTGTTGGAAAAGGGCATTTAAGACTTGCAAGCGATCCCCTTGAAAACCAAGAATCAAGGCCTTGTCTTTGGCTTCCGGACCAGACCAGTTAACCTCAACCAAGTCACTAATTTCCTGATCATAGACCTGCTCCACAGACCAAGGAGCTCCGAGACGCTCAGGAATATGGAGCTTAAAAACACCTTCGACAGCACTGATGAAGGAATAGCCTTCTTGGTGGACAGGGAAGTAACCGTGCAATTTCAATAATCGCAAGGGCAGTTCCTCAACGGCCTCCAACTGCTGACCCTCCCTATCCAAGTGCCCGACATAGACCTTGCCCCGGTCCAACCAGTCCTCTGGAAATAACTTGGAATTGGCAATCGAAAGCCCCAAAAAATGGACACCTTGCCCCTCTTTTGCAGCAATCAAGTCAAAACGGTGCAGATAAGGAAAGTCCTGCATGGGTTGAATCAGCCAGGACCCATTTTCAAAATGCCCATAGACCAGACGACAATGGGCGGCATCATAATCCGGATAAAATCCCTGGGTGGCCACAAAATCGAGACTTCCGGGAACCTGGATAATTGACCTTGTCCCACCCGGCCCTTGCCAAACAAGCTGTTTTTGAAACTGATTTCGCACATCATAGGCAAAACAAGCCCCTTCTTTTCCTTCCGAAGCGGCCAATACATATTCTCCATCTGGATGTTGGAGATGACAGACTGTATAAACCGACTCAAGGGAATCCAACAAAACTTTTTTAAATTCCATTGTGAACTCCTTTCTAATTATTGGCTGGCGATACTCGATGGAAATAGGCATCTAATGGAATTTTTTGCCATAAGAGGGATATTTTCAAGGAGTATGAGAATTCCCCTTCCTAACTACATAGGGAATTTCGACTTATTTATATTAGAATAATGATTATAGTCTTATTATACTGTTTTTTAATTAAAAATTCAAGAAGGACCCCGTCAAAAGAAACACTTGTCCTTTACCCAGCCAAAGATAAATTGCTGCAGAAAAAGGTCACTCAAACCCTTGTGTTAGAATATCTAACACAGTTTCTTGCGATTTCAAGCTATTTTTGATAAACTAACAAAAAACGAAAGACTTTCTGACAAAAGGAGAAAATTTATGTCCCTCATTCAATTTAAAAATGTCGAAAAGTACTACGGCGACTACCACGCCCTTAAAAATATTAATCTAGAAATCGAAAAAGGCCAGGTGGTTGTCCTTTTAGGACCATCCGGATCTGGTAAATCAACCCTCATCCGGACCATCAATGCCCTAGAATCGATCGAAACCGGCAGCCTAATTGTCAATGGACACGAACTCGTTCAGGCTTCCAACAAGGATCTGGTTCAACTTCGCAAAGAAGTCGGCATGGTTTTTCAACACTTCAATCTCTATCCCCACAAAACTGTACTCGAAAATGTCACACTTGCTCCCATTAAAGTATTAGGAATGGATCCCAAGGAAGCCTTAGCCTTGGCTGAAAAATACCTGACCTATGTAAACATGTGGGACCGGAAGGACTCCTATCCTGGTATGCTATCGGGTGGGCAAAAACAACGGGTAGCCATCGCACGAGGCTTGGCTATGAAACCCGAACTCCTACTCTTTGACGAACCAACATCGGCCTTGGATCCAGAAACCATCGGCGATGTCTTGGTCGTTATGCAAAAACTAGCCCGTAGCGGCACCAACATGGTCGTTGTTACCCATGAAATGGGCTTTGCCCGCGAAGTTGCCGATCGGATTATCTTTATGGCCGACGGTGAAATTCTAGTAGACACGACCGATGTCCATGAATTCTTTGACAATCCTCAAGAACCTCGGGCCCAACAATTTCTCAGCAAAATCATCAACCATACCAGTGACAAGGTCAAGGAAGACTAGGAGGAAGCTATGAAAATCACCAAACAGCTCAGTTTTCTGGTCGCCTTCTGTCTCAGCCTGCTCTTTCTATCCAGCAATGTTGCTGCAGCTGAGCTTCCCGAGCAAGCGCAAAAGATCAAAGATGCCGGCGTTCTCCGCGTCGGGGTCAAACAGGATGTCCCGAACTTCGGCTACCTAGATCCTCAGGACAACCAGTATCACGGAATGGAAATTGACATCGCCAAGGAAATCGCTCAAGAACTCGGTGTCAAAATTGAATACACACCTGTAACCTCCCACACCCGTGAACCCTTGATGGACAATGGCCAGGTCGACCTTATCATCGCCACCTACACTATTACCCCTCAACGGCAAGGGTCCTATGCGATTTCGACCCCCTACTACTACGACCAGATTGGTTTTCTAGTTAATAAAAAATCCGGTATTCAAGATCCCAAGGCTCTGGACGGTAAAACCATCGGCGTCTCCCAAGGATCCACCACCAAGGCCAACCTCAAAGCCTTCGCAAAAGAGAACGGTCTCTCCTTCAACTTTGTTGAACTAGGCTCCTTCCCGGAATTGGCCATCTCACTCTATGCCCAACGGATCGATGCTTTTTCCGTTGACAAGTCCATCCTCTCTGGCTACACCAGCAAACAAACCCAAATCCTGGACCAAGGTTTTAACACCCAGGAATACGGGATTGCCAGCAAAAAGTCCAACGGTCCACTAATCAACTACATCAATAGCTTGATTGAGAAGTGGAACCAAGATGGCACTTTGAAACAGATTCAAGAGACCTACAATCTCAAATCTGAACAACCAACAAAAAACTAAGGAGGTTCTATGCTAGTTGCAAGTACAACCAGTCCCTTTGCGCTCAGTCGATGGGCAGCTCTTTTCCAAGAGTCTAGCAGCTTTTTCCGAGGCTTTCTCTACACACTCGGACTAGCCGCCGGCTCCCTCATCCTGGCCATGCTATTAGGGATCCTCTTTGCGGCCATGGCCTCCAGCCACTCAAAAATTGCCCAGACCTGTAGCCGCGTTTATGTGGAATTCTTCCAGAATACCCCACTGCTGATTCACTTTGTTTTTGTGTATTATGGTCTTGCCATCGTTTCTCAGGGAGCCATTATGATTTCAGCCTTTTGGACCGGCATTCTTTGTGTCGGACTCTACCACGGGGCCTATATTGCAGAAGTGTTCCGCTCAGGAATCGAGGCTGTTCCCAAGGGGCAAACGGAAGCCGCCCTTTCTCAAGGGTTTAGTTATGCTCAGTCCATGCGGCTGATTATCATTCCCCAAGCCATCCGGACCATCCTCCCCCCACTGACCAACCAGGTCGTTAACCTGATTAAAAACACTGCAACCGTCGCCATCATTTCCGGTGCCGACATCATGTTTGTTGCTAAATCTTGGGCCTTCGAAAGCACCAATTACGTCCCAGCCTTTGCTGGAGCAGCCTTCCTCTACTTCATTCTATGTTTTCCACTAGCGACTTGGGGGAGACGAATCGAAGAAGCCAACAAAGGGACCTACAGTCTCTAACACTAGAAAGGAAAGCTTATGTCTGAACTTTTTACCAGTTACAATCTGAGTTTCCTCCTCCAGGGCTTAGGGACCACACTGCTTATTTCTGTATCGGCGATTATCCTCTCAACCCTTTTCGGGACTATCCTCGCCATCATGCGAAATAGCCACAATCAGCTCCTCAAACTGATTGCAGGCATCTATATTGAATTTGTCAGAAATGTCCCTAACCTCTTGTGGATTTTCATTATCTTTTTGGTATTTCAGGTCAAATCCCTTCCTGCAGGGATTCTCTCCTTTACCATTTTTACATCCGCAGCACTAGCAGAAATCATCCGAGGCGGCCTCAATGCAATTGACCACGGCCAAACCGAGGCCGGCCTCTCCCAAGGCTTTACCAGCTATCAGATTTTTACACTGATCATCTTCCCGCAAGCCTTCCGCAAAATGCTGCCGGCCATTATTTCCCAATTTGTAACCGTCATCAAGGATACCTCCTTCCTCTATTCTGTTATCGCCCTGCAAGAACTATTCGGAAAGAGCCAAATCCTTATGGGCCGCTACTTCCAACCCCAACAGGTTTTTACGCTCTATGCACTAGTGGCCCTTACCTACTTCTGCATTAATTTCCTTATCTCAAGCCTCTCCAGGAAATTAGCCCTTCGTTGGAAGGACAGCCAAGTTTAAAGAAATCAAGCCCCACGTGGGCTTTTTTGGTTGTCTTTACACGGAAAAAGGACGAAATCTTTGAAATTTTCGCCCTTGAGTCCATTTTCTAGCATTACATGAAAATTTATACTCATTTAAAATCAAAAGTTGAAAAATAATGGATGCTTAGTTTTGAAATACAACAATATAAAACCACTACGTATCTAGAAAGGACCTTGTCCATTCTCTATTCACAATGGATTTTAAGGTTTGG
>NZ_JACBXX010000194.1 GCF_013415245.1 Streptococcus danieliae
AATTATATTGTATCAAGACTATCTCCATAAAGCAAAAAAGCAACGGCTCTTAAACCGTTGCTTTTTTGCTTTAGTCAGAGAGACTTTTGTCCCAAACTCCTTTTTGATTTGCTCCCCTATACCAATTGCTGACTCTTGACAAAGAGGGGTGAAAAAACTATAATTTTGTCAGTTAATTCACAAAAGTCGAATTAGACTATACCAATTTTTGGAGGAATTCAAGATGTGTGGAATTGTTGGTGTTGTGGGAAATCCCAATGCAACAGATATTCTTTTACAAGGACTAGAAAAACTCGAGTATCGTGGCTATGATTCAGCCGGTATCTATGTTTCAAATGGTATGAAGGACGGCCGTTTGGTCAAATCCAATGGTCGGATTGCGGATTTGGAAGCGAAGGTTGGCGAAGAGCTGGCTGGTTTTGCAGGGATTGGTCACACCCGTTGGGCAACTCATGGGAAGCCGAGCGAGTTCAATGCTCACCCGCACCAATCGGAGTCTGGTCGTTTGGTTATGGTTCACAATGGAGTGATCGAGAACTATGCTGAGATTCGCGCTACATATTTGGAGAACCACCACTTCCAAGGTCAGACCGATACTGAAATTGCGGTTCACCTTGTGGGACACTTTGTAGAAGCGGAAGGCTTGAGCGTTTTGGAAGCCTTCAAGAAAGCCCTTAATATTATTGAAGGTTCTTACGCCTTTGCCTTGATGGATACTGAAAATCCCGAAGTGCTTTATGTTGCTAAGAACAAATCCCCACTTTTGATCGGTTTGGGCGACGGCTACAATTTGGTGGGCTCAGATGCCATGGCCATGATTCGTGAGACCAGTGATTTTAAAGAAATTCACGATAAGGAATTGGTGATTGTGGAAAAAGACCAAGTCACTATCATGGATTATGCAGGGAACACGGTTGAGCGTGATAGCTACACTGCTGAGTTGGACTTGTCTGATATTGGTAAGGGCACCTACCCTTACTATATGTTGAAAGAAATCGATGAGCAACCAACCGTAATGCGGAAACTCATCTCCACCTATGCGGATGCCGATGGTCACATGCAGGTGGATCCAGCAATTGTACAAGCGGTGCAGGAAGCAGACCGTCTCTACATCATTGCAGCGGGTACATCCTACAATGCTGGGTTTGCATCCAAGAAGATGTTGGAAGAGTTGACCGATCGACCTGTGGAGTTGGGAATTGCCTCAGAGTGGGGCTATGAGATGCCGCTTTTGAGCCAGAAACCACTCTTTATCTTCCTAACCCAATCAGGGGAAACGGCTGACAGCCGTCAGGTTTTGGTGAAAGCTAATGAGATGGGAATTCCAAGTTTGACGGTGACCAATGTACCAGGGTCAACCCTCTCCCGTGAAGCGACCTATACTCTCCTCCTCCATGCGGGGCCAGAGATTGCCGTTGCTTCAACCAAGGCCTATACGGCGCAGATCGCAGCCCTTGCCTTTTTAGCAAAAGCAGTTGGCGAAGCCAATGGGAATGCTAAGGCAGCGGCCTTTGACTTGGTGCATGAATTGTCCTTGGTGGCTCAATCCATTGAGGCGAGCTTGTCAGAGAAGGACCTCGTTGATAGCAAGGTTCGTAGCCTCTTGGAAACAACCCGCAATGCCTTCTATATTGGACGCGGTCAGGATTACTATGTGGCCATGGAGGCCAGCTTGAAGCTGAAAGAGATCTCCTATATTCAATGTGAAGGTTTCGCGGCGGGTGAGTTGAAACACGGAACGATTTCCTTGATTGAGGACGGTGTTCCAGTAATTGCCCTCCTGTCTGCCAATGAGAAGGTAGCGGCTCACACTCGTGGAAATATTGCCGAAGTGCGGGCGCGTGGTGCCCATGTCTTGACTATTGTTGAAGAAGGGGTAGCGCGTGAGGATGACGATATTGTTGTCAACCAAGTCCATCCTTACCTTTCAAGCATTGCCATGGTAATCCCAACCCAATTGATCGCTTACTTTGCGACCCTTCATCGTGGTTTGGATGTGGATAAGCCACGGAACTTGGCCAAGTCTGTAACTGTTGAATAAGCTCCAACCTCTCCTTTGGGAGAGGTTTTTTCTGGTTCAGTCAGTCCTTGTAGGAGGAACTGCACGACAAACGCATGAAGAAAAGCAGAGTTTGTAAGTTTTCAGAAACCGATAATTATTCGAAAAAACTATCTCTTAAGTCTATAATTAACATAGGAGGTGGTTTTATGAATCTCTTAATTACCTATT
>NZ_JACBXX010000196.1 GCF_013415245.1 Streptococcus danieliae
CATTCTTCTTTAAAAGTAATGTCTAGGTCTTGAATTCCGAGTAATTTTTGAGTATTATAGTCCATATAAAGCAATTCCTATTCTGATGTTTTTTCCACTTATCAGTTTACTAGGAATTGCTTTTTTTGCACTCTGAATTACAAAAAAAAGTTGCATGGAGAGAAAGCTTTCCACACAACTTATTATAGAACCGAGAAATCTAAGTGCTTTTTATGTTCCAATAATCTTCCAGAGTCTCTCCCGCCTTGGTAACTGTAATCCATTTGGGGAAGATTTTTGCTAAAAGGAAAAGGGGAATGGTCGTTGGATACCAGATAAGCATGACCTCAAAAAGGAAGCGGTCATTATTCCCCCGGTCCCGATAACGCTGCCGATACTCGGCTCTGAGGGAAGGGTGTGGGATAAAGATATGAAAAGGGACCTGGCCCCTAACCCGAAAAGCCCTTAGCATAGGGAACAGAAAATTTAGCGCCACCAGCACCCTTTTGCCTTTTTCATGAAAAGCAAAAGCCTTAGCAATATAGGTCTCCTTGTAATTCTTGTCCTTAATCGGCCGCTTGGTCGACTTCCGCGCCTCGCGGCTCAAATGGCTGACGCTGGAATTGTCGTACTTGATGTCCGACATCTCCAGATCCACCACCTCCTCATACTTCTGCGCTAACGTTGTCTTCCCCATACCCGGAAAGGCAAACACAAACATAAGCTCACCTCCTTGAAGAATAGTATAGGAAAGAAAGCTGAAAGAAAGATGAAAAGGGCGAGAGGTGTTCCTAAAAAAGTCGCAGTATGTTAAAGTAGAGATAGGAACTCAAGGAAGATAGGAAATATGAAGAAATACGTACAGAAACTGGCAGTAGGAGCAGGGCTTACCCTAGCCCTACTGGCAGTCCCACAGAGTTTACTGGACCAGCCCCTAGGCAGAACCTCCTCCATCGTCCTCGCAGCTGAAGACCAAGACGAACTGGAGAGCGATCTGAACGCCTTTGTCCAAAGCTATCTCGTTGCCGTCGACGAATCAACACTTCAGAAAAGCGATAAAATCCAACGCTTTTTTGACTCAAGTAGCAATGACAACTATCAAAAGGCTCTCCAAGAAGTTATGGATCCAGCCTACAGAGGCTTCTTCACAACGGGAACCCCTGTCCAAGAACTGCAGGTCAAAGGAGACACCATCCAATTCAATACCTACTTCTCACGCGAAGTCACCACAGCAAGCACAGCTGACAAACACTATGTCTACGGCAAACGCAGCTGGAAATTGGCAGAAACAGATGACTCCTTTGAAATCCTGTCCTACAGTACAGAACTCTTGGATGCCCCTACAGCCGAGCCCCAAGCCAAAGCCATCAATCTGGACGAAATTCTAAAAGGTGATTACTCCTCTGTAGCAGGAGAATGGACTAATGAATCCAATAGCCACTTAGTTATAAGCCCAGATGGCATGGTCGACCGCACTGGCCATTTGGTCAATCAAGAAGAGTTTGACGGAACCAAATTCGTAAAGGTCGGAGAAGTTGTTCTAGCTAAGCTAGCCAATCGAAGCCACGTCGGCAAATCCATGAATATCATCTTTGTTCCTAAAGGTGAAGAATTTTTACCCCACATTGCAGGATTAGATCCTGTAGATGATCGCGATCGGATTGTGATGATTGAGAATTTGGATGATTATAATCCAGGAGTTTTGATGATGTTTTATAGGGGGTGAGGGGAATAAGGTTGATGTTGTAAAAATTGTAGAATTATTATGGCTGAGGAGAATGATATGAGGAAAAAAATAATCGATATTTGCGAAACAGCAATTATTATTATGGCTAAGTTTTTTATTTTGTTTCTCGTTATGGGAATCTTTATCGATAAAGGATCGAATTACCTGCATCTATACATATTTTTTGTATCATTGTATGTCATCATCTTATTTATTGTCAGTTTAATATTTTTAATAGGTACATTTTTTGAATTATTCAGAGAGGAACCATCTACATTATTTTTAGCATTATCCGCAGGATGTCTTCTTACTCTACCTGTTGTTTTTAGTGCTAAAGGTTTATCATCAGAGTCAATGAAAGCTTTTTATACTGTTGCGGTTGGAATTGGAACAAATATTGTAATTGATAGCGTTTTTAAGTATGTAGAGATTGATCTTACAGCTAATCAAAAAGAATTCCTTATAAAAAAATCAGCTTATATGAAGATGATTTTCAATGGGATATATATATCAG
>NZ_JACBXX010000198.1 GCF_013415245.1 Streptococcus danieliae
CGCAGGTGGTTACCAAAAGGGACCAAAGAAACAACTCCCAAAGAAGTCGCTTTTATTGAAAATTGGATAAACAATTATCCTAAAAAATGTTTGGACTACAAGTCACCAAAGGAATTTCTTAGTGGTGGCTAATTTCAACTTGAAATTTAGCTTCTCTACATGCTTGACTATTTTCCAAGATAAAAAAAGCTAATTCAAACTTGAAGTTCTTATTATTATCCGAATATTTACTTAATTTTTTATTAACGATTAGATTGGTTAAAAGCTGTCCATAAGTCGCAAATTGGGTATTCGAATAATCATTTATGAAATCAGATAGGTCAACTTTACTAAAATCCACCTTTGTTTCATCAAGTCCAGATAAACATAAATCTCCAAAATTTGGATTCATCAACCTATGAGCATCATTAATAAAAGGTCTTATAATCTCCTGCTCTACAAAACCATCGTTTGTTATGACCAAAAAGGATTTCTCACCGCCAAGTTCATGATACTTATTTCTTATTTCTTGTGTTGCTTTTCGAGTAAAGGTTGTTGCTACAACAGTTTTGTGATTCGTTATATCTTCAAGTACACTCTTAATTTTTTGAACCATCATTGTCGTTTTACCAGAACCAGCACTAGCTCTGACAACAAGACTACCATCATGACCTAAAATTTCATCTCGAATGTGTTGATCCGCTATTTTCATCATAACTCTCCGGTGAGTTTCTTTAAACATTCAAACAAATCATGATTATAAATTTTTTCACAATCCTTCATTTTCAAAAAATCACAAAGCTTAAGCATGCGTAGCATTTTTTTCTTTTGTAAATAAGATACAGCATCCCCCTTCTGCCTACGCCATACATTTAATTCTTGATACAGAACTTCGTTTAAATCATTTTCTAAATCTATTTTTGATAAAAAAATATTGTTCTGTCTCAAAGTCTTGATATCTTGAGTTTTTGCATAATTAGTAATTTTCCAAAGATTAATCTGTTCCGCTCTATTTCCTTTTTCATACGGAATATAGATGAATCCTTGGTTACCTAATTTCTCCCAATTTACCCAATCATCCATTAAACTTGCACACCTATTATATCCGATATACTCAAACAGTTGACTTTCCCCCATTACTGTTTCCCTAAGATCATTATCCGTTCTAACAATACAGCTTATTCCAAGACTAGTTAATGTTTTAAAATAAGGTTTAAATTTAATTCCTTCAACTTGTAAAATATAACCACCTTCTAATTCATAATTAGGAAAAACTTCCGATAATACCTTTTCAAATAATACTTTTTCAGATGGTCCCTCAATCAATAAGACTCTATCTGAAAATAGAGCAGTGGTCAGCGATTCATTTAGCTCCCTTTTTAATTTCGAAAAATCAGTGTGATTTAGCAATAACTTTATCTTCATTACTTAGCCTTATCAAGGTCGCTTTGTCCATTTCATACAACATCTCAGAAGAATGTGTAGACATCACAAAATAATCATATATTTCTTGATTAAACAATTGTTTAGATAGAGAAATTTGCATTGAGCGGTGCAAACTATTTTCAGGTTCTTCTATTAAAAATATTGAAATCGCTTTATTACTATTAAATTCTTTAGTGAGATGATTTAACAGTGAGTAGGCAAGCATTTTTTTACGTCCATCTCCCGAAGTTGGATATAACCTACCATTCGTATCTGTGTTTTTAACAATGTATGGCTGTAAATCATTAAATACACCATTTATCACTATCTCTGAACGTAAAACAATAGAAATATCTTCACTCTTTAAACCTTTATATTCATTTGTTAATATGTTTTGAAAATCACTCACGCTATCCATAGACGCAATTTTCTCATTGATTTGCTCTGCCAAACTATCAATATCCTCTAGTACTTGACCATCTGATTGTGTCTTTGTTCTACTAAAAATCCTCTTTCGATTCGTAACAAAAATTTTATCTAAATCAATAAGAGGATCTATATAGACTACGTGAAATAATTTATCCAATTCATAAAAAGTCCCATTCCTCGGTACCTCGTGTAATTCTTCCTTTACATTCCCCCAAAATAATACAGGATTACCAAAAAATCATCTTCATCAAATTCAGCCCTTACTTTTATAAATAC
>NZ_JACBXX010000097.1 GCF_013415245.1 Streptococcus danieliae
GTCGGATTTTCGCACAACGAAAAGTTGATGTGGAACCTGTCTTTGGACAGATAAAGGCTTGTTTAGGTTACAAACGTTGTAATCTACGAGGAAAACGACAAGTAAAAATTGACATGGGATTGGTTCTCATGGCCAATAACCTCCTCAAATATGGGAAGAGGAGTACCTAAAAAGAAAAGGAGAGACTCATTTTAACGAATGAATCTCTCCTTTTTATACTTTACGGGACTTTTTGTCCCAAACTCATCTGAAAATTTGTTACAATGGAGACATGCGAATCGATCAGCTCCTGGCTTCTCAGTATAGCCGTAAAGAAATGAAACAAGCCCTGGCCAAGGGCCAGATTTTAGTAGACGGCCAAGCTGCCCGCAAACTCTCCCAAAATGTGGATACCGACCTCCAAGTGGTCACCATTCAGGGACAGCCAGCCCCGGCAAGCAACCACCACTACTGGCTCCTCCATAAACCGCGTGGAGTGGTTACCGCCAATCGTGATGCCCAGCATGCGACTGTCTTTGACTCCCTGGCCAGCTACGACCGGACTCCAGATCTGTACGCTCTAGGTCGGCTGGATCGCGATACTTCAGGACTCTTGTTGCTGACGGATAACGGCCCTTTGGGCTACCAGCTCCTCCACCCGGATGCCCATGTCCGGAAAACTTACCAAGTAGTGGTCAATGGTCCCCTGCACGCGGACTTACCAGTCCTCTTTGCGACCGGGAGTATTTTTGAAGATGGCTACCAGTGCCGACCAGCCCAGCTGACCATTCTAGCTTCCTCAGCCAAACAGAGTCGCGCCTTAATTGAACTATCTGAAGGGAAGTTTCACCAGGTTAAAAAAATGTTCCTAGCGGTTGGGGTCAAGGTGATTAGCCTCAGTCGAACTCAATTTGGTCCCTTCCAACTGGATCAGAGTCTCCCCTATGGGGCCTACCGTGGATTAAGTTCCCAGGAAAAACAAATCCTTGTCCATATCTTAGAAGAAAGTCGGTAGTTAAAAATTATGCACCAGCACTCAAAAACTACTTTTATTGCCTTCATTCTCAATCTCTCCTTCGCCATCCTAGAAGCCATTTTTGGAGTCCTCTTCCACTCCTCGGCTGTCTTAGCGGATGCCGTCCACGATTTTGGGGATGCCATGGCCATTGGCCTGTCTGCTTATTTGGAAAAAATCTCCACCAAACAGACTGACCTCCGCTACACCTTGGGTTACCAACGCTTCACGATTCTAGCAGCCTTGGTAACCGCCAGCATCCTCATGACCGGCTCTACCTTCCTCATCATTGAAAACATACCGAAAATTTTCAATCCGCCGGTCGTCAACCATCAAGGAACTTTTGTTCTGGCCCTTCTTGCTATTGCCATCAATGGCTTTGCGGCCCACCTGGTTCACAAGGGCCATAGCGCCAACCAACAAATCTTGACCCTCCATTTCCTCGAAGACATCTTGGGCTGGGTTGCAGTTCTTTGCGTCAGCATCCTGCTCCAATTCACGGACTGGTATTTCCTAGATCCCCTGCTTTCTGTCGCCATTTCCCTTTTTATTCTCAGTCAAGCCCTGCCTAAATTCCTCAAGAATTTGCAAATTTTTCTTGAAAAAGCGCCGGAAGATCTTAATCTGGAATCCTTACGCGAACAAATTGAAAAAATGGATGGGGTCCAGCAAGTCAGCCAATTCAATGCCTGGACCATGGATGGTCAGCGCCATGTGGCCATGCTCCACCTGCATATCAAAGCGGGGAGCGATGAGCGGCTCCTCAAAGACCAGGTCCACCACCTCCTAGAGGCCCACAAGATTGTCGAAAGTGCCATTGAATTGGACTATTCCAGCCTGGAGCACCAGCACCATACGAAGCCCTAACAGAAAAATCTGGGTTCTATAATAAGTTGTGTGGAAAGCTTTCTCTCCATGCAACTTTTTTTGTAATTCAGAGTGCAAAAAAAAAGCAATTCCTAGTAAACTGATAAGTGGAAAAAACATCAGAATAGGAATTGCTTTATATGGACTATAATACTCAAAAATTACTCGGAATTCAAGACCTAGACATTACTTTTAAAGAAGAAT
>NZ_JACBXX010000199.1 GCF_013415245.1 Streptococcus danieliae
TGCTTGAATACGGTTGTGATAAGCAGAAAGTTGTTTATTTTTGAGAGCTGATTTTAATTCATTAATTTGATCTTGTGTGAATTCCATAATATCTATTATAATTCAGATTTTGATTTTTGTTAAGTATGATTCCCATTATAGAATCAAATCTCGATAAAATGACTGCGACTGAAAGAGATATAGCAGCTTATTTTTTAAATAATAGAAAACTTGAAAACGTAACAACCCAATTTTTATGTGAGGAACTTCATGTTTCTAAAGCAAGTTTGACTCGTTTTTCGAAGAAATGTGGGTTTAGTGGTTTTAGAGAATTTCTTTATCAGTATAAGGAAATGAGCAGGGGACAGGAAGCCATGGTTTATAAGGCCTGGACTCAAAATGTCTTGTCTGATTATGAAGAAATGTTACGCAAAAACTATTCAGTTTTGGATGAGTCAAAGTTAGAACGGATTCAGAATTTAATCGAATCATCGTCGAAGATTTATTTCTATGCCAAGGGGAGCTCTGCCCTGGCTCTAAAGGAAATGAAAGTTCGATTCATGCGACTGGGAATCATGGGTGAGGTGATGGATGAAGACGATATGATTTTATGGAATAGTCTTCTTGTAGATGAATCTTGCCTTGTGATTGCAGCATCGATATCTGGTAAAACAAAGTCGATTACTCAAGCTTTGCAAACAGCTAAGAAGAACGGTGCCAAGACAGTTTTAATGACGACGAAAAATTTTGATGATTACGATTTTTGTGATGAATTACTTCTATTGGCCTCAGCTCAAAATCTTGCTTATGGAAATAGGATTTCACCGCAGTTTCCAATCTTATTGATGACGGACTGCTTGTTTTCCTACTTCCTGGATGATAAGGAAAGAAGGTTCTATTATGACAAAACCATAATTCATAAGGAGGAATAAAATGAGACAAGATTGGACAAGGGATACATTTTTAGAACAAGTCCAAGGTGGTGTGATTGTTTCTTGTCAAGCCTTACCAGGTGAGCCTTTGTATGAGGAGCGATTTAGCCTGATGCCTTACCTGGCCAAAGCGGCGGAAGAAGCAGGTGCTGTAGGTATTCGAGCGAACTCCGTTCGGGATATTGCAGCCATTCAAAAGGTAACGGATTTGCCAATAATTGGGTTGATTAAACGTGACTATCCTCCGCAAGAGCCTTATATCACAGCAACGATGAAGGAGATTGATGAACTTGTAGCTTGTCAGACAACGGTTATTGCCTTTGATGCCACACAGCGACCGCGTTATGATGGCCTTGAAGTGAAAGACTTTATCAAACAAGTGAAGGAAAAATATCCAAATCAATTACTGATGGCAGATATCAGTAATTTCCAAGAAGGGATTATCGCTTTTGAAGCCGGAGCGGATTTTATCGGAACCACCCTATCAGGTTATACAGACGAAAGTCCTAAGTTGGAAGGGCCTGATTTTGGTCTCATGAAACAACTAGCAGAAGCTCAGTTACCGGTGATTGCAGAGGGGCGTATTCATACACCAGAGCAATTACTGAAAGTTTACTCTTTGGGAGTTACAAGTGTTGTAATTGGAGGAGCCATCACCCGTCCCAAAGAAATTGCCCAACGTTTTATTCAAACGCTTCACAAATAATAAGGAGAATTACAATGAGAGATTTAGCGAAATACAAAGGTGTCATTCCAGCATTCTATGCTTGTTACGATGATCAAGGAGAAGTCAGCCAAGAACGGGTTAAAGAGCTTGTGCAATACTACATTGACAAAGGAGTCCAAGGAATCTATGTTAATGGTTCTTCAGGAGAATGTATCTACCAAAGTGTTGAAGATCGCAAGCAAATTATTGATACTCATTTAAAATCAAAAGTTGAAAAATAATGGATGCTTAGTTTTGAAATACAACAATATAAAACCACTACGTATCTAGAAAGGACCTTGTCCATTCTCTATTCACAATGGATTTTAAGGTTTGG
>NZ_JACBXX010000171.1 GCF_013415245.1 Streptococcus danieliae
TGCGTCTATGATAAGTAGCGTAGTCTTTATTTCTAAGAGCTAATCTCAATTCAGTTTCTTGTTGTTTATCTAATTTCAATTTCATACAATCTATTATAATTCAAAATTCGATTTTTATTTAGTATAAGAAATCGTATCCTCCTGATTATCCGAAACTATGAATAGCTGTTTCATAACACTCTCCCCATTGCAAACTCGATAATCTATTATATCATGTAACCGCGTTCAGGATTTCCAATTTTTAGCAGGTGAGGTGGAGGCAATTTTATCACCTAAACATGGACAAAGACCAGCTAATCCCAGATGTGACAAGGGATTTGGCTGGTCTGTCTGCTAAGTCTTGAATTTAAAAGTTTAGTCTAGTCTTCCTAGAAGAATACCGAAAAAAGATCTATTGTGTTAAAAAATCTCTTAAAATTTCAAAAACCTCATTTTTTGAGAACATGATATCAGAATTTTGGGGAATTGATTGAATATCTAAAGCCAATACATGAATAAATCTAGCCATATCTTGTTTGACTGTATCAGATACATCCAGATCGGATAATCTCTCACCTTCATGAAGCAGGGCAGCAAGACGTACCACATCATTTAAGTGCTTTTTAATTTTCTTGCTTAAGCCCTTATCCCCATCTTTCACACGATCAGTCATATCCAACCAAGCTTTTGCTTTAAAGACAATTAAGCCTCGATTACTCAAAACCGAGTATCCCTCGATTACTTCTCGCTCCTTCATCAACAATTGATAATATTCCCCATCTAGCAACAAAGCAGATAGACTAGCATCTTCATCAAAATGAACAGGTGTTTCTCGGCTAAGTTTTTTCAGAGGATATTCAGGTAAAATACTAAATAGTTCCAGCATTTCTGGAAAACCAGGTTTCTTAGTTGTAAAACGAAAGAGTTGAGCCTTATTATCTTTTTGACTACCTTTGTATTCTCCAAGTTCTAAAAATTTGGTCAATACATCATAAAAATCTTTATTTTTCATCTCATCAATAATGACCATATCATAGTCCTTTGTTGTACGACTTTCAAATCCATTCGCATCTAATATGATAGAAGTTGCCGTCCCACCAATGAGAACATAGTAATCTTGGTAGGCCTGAAACATTTCTTGAAAAATCGGTTTTAAATTTGCTGGCATATCATTCCCCCAATAAGTTTAAAATCTTATTTTCTAGCCTTTCAACTTCCTCTTCAATCCGAGGATCCTCATTATCCCTCAATATTACATAGAGCGAAATTGGATCTACCAATGTCCCATAACTATCTCCAAGCCAGTTCTTCGTCTGGTAATCAAAAGAAATCGGCTCGTAATTCCAAATTTCTAGCCGATGCCCTTGAAAGATATGTTGCCGAGGGACTGTTTCGAAATTTTTATAGATTTTCTTTGAAATCGCATAGTCTCCGTATTTTTTTGAATCTGCAAGCATCCCCAGATATGATAAAGCTTGAACATAGGTCATTTTTAAGGGCACTGCTTTATTTAATTGTTGAAAATCATGATCACTGATTGTAACAACTTTTCTAATTGGACTCACCAATAACTCTTTCGACTCTTCAAAAATCATACTTTTGGACTTGGCAAATTGATACGATTTCTGCTTATTATGAAGCCAACCGCGTTCTTTAAAAGATCTAAAATAACGATACAAACTAGGAATCGAAAGCTGCATAAACTGACTAATTTTCTCCATATCAATCATCGCATCTTTAGTATGCAGTAACAAGGTGATTAATAGCTTTTGCTCAGTCGAAGATAATTGGTCTTTTAACTCAATTTTTTTACTTGTTTTAGAAAATAAAAATCCTAGCTTGGGGATAAAAACATTTTCTTGATAGTCAAGATAAGATCTGT
>NZ_JACBXX010000200.1 GCF_013415245.1 Streptococcus danieliae
CTCACTTGTTGTAAGACTTGCCCTCGCTTGATTTCGTTATTGATTGTTTGAGGAGCTCTTCCAAGTAGGCGAGCAATTTCTCGATTGGATTTTCCTTCTTTGTTCCATCGTTCAATGTAGCGACGATCATTAATTGTCAAATGTTTTCCTTTTGTTGTATAATTGTTTTGCATCTCTGTGCCCTTCCTTTTGTTTGTGGTGAACAACAAGTATAGCACGGAGGTGTTTTCTTATACCTTACAAAAGGATTTCATTTGACAACAGGGACTTTTGAAGCTGTTTTGAGGGCTAAACCAAGGCTATCATTAGCCTTGGCCAATTAGCCTAACAGCTCCAAACCTATTATCAAATGAAATCAGACAACTCATCAGAATGAGTTGTAGTACTTATCTAGCAGATAGGATGGGTGGCTAACTTCATTTTAAAATTTTTGGACCTGAATCAGAAAGCTACTTAGAAGAAAAAGAATATTTCGATGTGATAGCCAAAACAAGAGAAAATCCTCAGTACATCTCACACATGACATTGTACATATTAGCTATCAGTGGCATGCGATTCGGTGAAGCTATGGGACTAACCTGGTCCGACATTGATTTCGACAGACAGGTATTCAAGGTGGAGAATACCTGGGATTACTCCGACAGCGAAGATTTTGCGGATACCAAAAATAACCAATCGATTAGGGAAATCCCATTCAATGATGACGTTGCTACCGTTCTTCAAGATTTTAAGAAACATCATTGGAAAGAAAACGATCAGCAACGTGTTCTCTTTGGTGCTTCCAACCGAGCTACCAATACAGCACTAAAGAGGATGGTAGGACGTGACGTACACCCACATACATTAAGACATACTTATGCTTCTTACCTGATATTTAAAGAAGTACCTGTCGCAAGCATTTCAAAGCTGCTTGGTCACAAATCAATGGTTATTACTTTAAAAGTGTATGCCCACCAATTTGAAAAAATGAAGGAGAAGCATCATACTGAAGTACGGGATGTTCTGACAGACATTCATTAGTAAGTGGGCAACTGGTGGGCAAATAGCCCCAAACTATTGATAAATAAAGGCTCTAAAATCCGTCTACCGCCTTTTTTATCCCTGTTTAACAGGATTTAACCGAGTGAAAAGCCCGAAAAATCGGGCTTTTTTGATTTTGTGTTCGGTTAAATGAGGTTAAATACGAAAAACATTTCGGACGAATTTCGGACGATTCAAAAAAGCCAATACCCAAAAACCGCCCCAAATTCGAGACGGTTAGTGTTAGAAAATCAATGGAACCTTTCCATTAAATTTCTAATCATTTTATCATATTCTAAACGAAACTCTCATGATTTTCTCAATCGAGTAGAGGCTAATTTCTAGTCCCTCTCACACCACCGTGCGTGCCGTTCGGCACACGGCGGTTCAACTAACTTTTAACGCATGTCGTTTAAGATAGAAATCTAGACAAGAAACCAGTCCTCTTTTAGTAAGGGCTGGTTTTGATATAGCTCGCTTTAAGACTGACTTTTGTGCCACTAGTTGATAGTGGTTACCCCAGCCAGATACTTTATCGGCTATCCATTTCGGAACACCTAGTTTCAGAAGTCCCCATAGTCGTCTCGATTTTTTCTTCCATTGCTTCCAGATAATGACTCGGATACGAGTTCGTAAACGCTCATCTATTTGCGTCAGTATCGTCTTCATATTACCAAGTGAGAAGTAATTTACCCAACCGCGGATAACCCAATTTAATCGTTCAATCCGTGTCGTTAGGTCAATGCTCCACTTCCTCGTCGTTAGTCGCTTCAGCTTGCGCTTAAAACTCTGTACACTATCTTGATGGGGACGGCATTTCCAGCCTTTCGGAGATTTCCA